>CACLDR010000001.1 GCA_902605755.1 uncultured Marinoscillum sp.
GCTTTCTACAAGTTTGTGGCAAGTAATATGACTTATCCTGCCCAAGCTAGAAGAATGGGAATAGAAGGTAGAGTTTTTGTTCAATTTGTTGTAGACAAGGACGGTTCAGTAACAGAGGTTAAGGCAGTTAAAGGTATAGGAGCAGGGTGTGATAGAGAGGCCGAAAGAGTGTTGAATTCCTCTCCGAAATGGACACCTGGGAAGCAACGCGGAAGAAGTGTTAAAGTTAGAATGGTTTTGCCAATCATATTTAAATTAAATAATTAAAAAAATACTATTTGGAAAAACTCCTATATTATTGGTTTATAAGGGTTTAACTCTTAATATAGTGGCCTGGATAATGGTAACGAAGTGAAAGAAGATCTGACTAATATGCTTTTTTTGACGTCAATAATGGAATTGTAATGAGGATTTGGGCTCGAGATAAAGGAGTAATATTTGCTGTTAAAAGGGCAATGGCTCAAAAGAAGCCTTAAAAATTACCTTCCCTTGTCAGGTAAAATATGAGTTGATCGATGGACTTTAATGAGAATGGGCTGGCTATTCGAAGGTATTGCCCAGATTAATATGGTTCACTTTGGCTGTTTCGTTAGCTTTTTTAACCAGAGCTCCTGATGCAATCAATTTATGGGCGATGTTAATGTCCTCTGAAAAAATATGATCCTCTTCCGTGTGATTAATTTGTTTTCTTATTAAGTAATGACATTGCTCCAATATCAAACCTGATTTTAAAGGTTTATGATAGTCAAAAGCTTGTGCGGCACATATGAGCTCTACTGCCAGGATGAGTTCTAAATTATCAATGATAGTATTGAACTTCCGCCCACTTATAGATCCCATACTCACATGATCCTCTTGTCCCAGTGAGGTGGGAATACTGTCTACACTGGAGGGCCAACACAGTCCTTTATTTTCACTTGCCAATGCAGCTGAGGTATATTGTGGAATCATAAACCCAGAATTGATTCCTGTATTTTTCATCAATAGACGGGGTAATCCATTTGTTTTTCCTTCTAATAAAAGGTATGTTCTTCGGTCCGAAATATTTCCTATTTCAGCAGCAGCCAAACTAGTATAATCTAAGGGTATAGCGAGTAATTGGCCATGAAAATTACCTCCGCTGATTGAAGTTTGGCCATCTATTATAATAGGATTATCCGTAACAGAATTTAATTCGGTGGTTACCAAATCATTTAGGTGGGTCCAAGCATTTCTTGAAGCTCCGTGTACCTGAGGGATACACCTTAAAGAATAGGGATCTTGTACGCGGTCACAATATTCATGGGAGGCGACCATTTTAGAACCGCCAAGTAAAGTGTTGATTCTAGAAGCGACAAGCTGAGATCCTTCGAAAGGTCTCAGTTTATGTAATTCTTTCTTGAACGGGGAGATAGAACCTAGCAGACCCTCTAAGGACATAGCACCAACAATATCGGCAGCTTCAAGGCAATTATAAAAACGGCTAAGACCTAGGACGGCATAAGAAAGGATGAACTGGGTACCATTGATCAATGCCAAACCCTCTTTTGCTCCAAGGGTTAATGGATTTAAATGATGAAGGGTATGCATTTTAGCGGAGGAAATGGTTGTTCCATTTACTTTTACCTTTCCCAATCCTATGATAGGGAGGAATAGATGTGCTAAAGGAGCTAAATCTCCGGAAGCGCCGACTGATCCTTGGGCAGGTACTTCAGGTATGATCTCGTGATGAATAAAGAATACGATATGTTCAAGAACTTCTAAAGAAATACCTGAATAGCCCATACTCAGCGCATGCACTTTTGTGATGAGCATTAATTTTACAATAAGGTCAGGCACAACAGGACCGACTCCCACACTGTGGCTCTTTAAAATATTTTCTTGAAGTAATTTGATTTTTTCTTTTGAAATTCTAGTGTCACAAAGAGGGCCAAATCCGGTATTTATACCATAAACAGTGCGTTCGCTATTGGCAATGCCCAGTGTATATTTTCTACTTTTCTGAACATTAATTTTAGCACGTTTTCCAATTTCACAATTGATTTTGTTTTTTGCGATTTGCAGAGCCAAATCAGGCGTAAGTTGACCTTCTCCAAAAAAAAATGTTTTCATATATTAGATTTTAGTATCATCTCCAGGCGATTGATTTCGATTTTTGAAGTTGCTTTGCATAATAATAGCTTTTTGTAAAGGTATTCATTTCTTGGGTAGAAAGGAGTTCCATGAGACGCATATAGCCACTATCAGCATATTCTGGCAGGCCCATTTTTATAGAGGTAAAACAGTAAGCTTTCAATAGAGGAACGGAATAAGGATTAATTTCAATTGACTCGACCAGCAGATTGTAAATAGAATTTAAGTCAGTATTTGTGTCATTTACTTTATTGATTATTTCTAGTTCATTAAAAGAATTCTCATTTATGTCGAGCTCTTTGGCGTGAGGTACCAGATTTTTCATGTATAAATATTTTGAGGTATCTGAAATTAAGGGTAAGAGATCTTCATGGGGTTCTTTTATTTTATCTATCTGGCCTGCCGAGTATAATTGTTGCCTATATTTTTCCCGTATTACTTGCAAATCATGTGTATCGAATGAAGTTAAAAGAGAAGCATTATCCCATTCAAGAGTCTCAGGTCGGTAATAGAAAAAGGCAAAACTTTCATCATTCTGACCTTTAATGATCGTATTAATGCGTTTACTCAGGGGGAATTTAGCGCTATCTTTTTCCATCAAGGAATTTAGCGATGATTTGGCTAGCGACCAGTTTTGACTTTCTAGAGCTGCAATTAAAAGGTAGTAATCTCCCTTTAGGTTACCATACAATTTTGATTTTGTAAATAATTCTAAAGCTAGTTTTGGTGCATAATTTTGTAATGCCATTTTACCCATCATTTCTAAAATGATTATTTTTTCTGAATTGTTTGAAAGGGTTAATAACATATCAAACTTCCTAAATGCTCGATTAATATATCCTGTTCGGTATAACCCTAAGGCTTGAGATTCTAAAATCGCACGGTTCCAATGACCCGATTCCATTTTTTGCAACAGGGTGTCGGAAATCATATGTAATGCGGTTTGATCACCCATTAAATTGGCATTTATCAAAAGTGAGAGAGAGTGTAGATTCACAGGAGTGAATAGAAGAGGGTCGAGTTTGGGATCAAAAGCTAGACCGGCTTTCAGTTGCCCACCTAGCATATTGGTTTTAACTGAGATGGGGGCAAGGTCAAAAGTTGTTCGATCCCATTCATAAAGATTCATAAATGATTTATTTACATCAATGGCATGATTCCATTTGTCTGTAGGTCCAGCGTCATTAATTATTTTTTTTGCGGATTTAAGGTTACCATTATTATAATACTGAATGGCCAAGTTATTACGGATTTCTGCAGAATTTGGAAAGTCGGCGAGTCCCTCATTAAGTAATCTAAGAGAGCGATCAGGTTCTCCATTCTTTAAATATGCTTGTGCCAAATTGAGGTACGCAAAAGGGGTTTCATTTTTCTTGGTAGCCCGATAATAGTGATAAACATATTCTTCAAAACTATTTTTTTGGGCATAATATTTCGCCAAGTTATAATTGGAATAATGATTGTCCCAGTCGAAGATATTTCCTTGCTTGTAATAAGTAACGGCTAATGGTGAATCACCAGCTTTTTGATGGAAATTACCCATATAATTATATTCTGCAGCAACTAGTTTTTGATACGGGCCTTTGTTGGCAATTAGAAAAAATGCCAATACCACGATTAGTCCTCCTAATTTTGAAGAGATATATGGAAAATTTCGATCTATATATACAATTTTATATACTTGTATACCTCTGACTAAAGGATCAATAAAGTTAAAAATTAGGTAAAGGATAAACATAAATCCGAATGCGAGATGGGCATATAAAATTAGGTAACTCATACCATCGTAGGTAGGATCATTACCGTGGGATAAACCTAAATTCAAATAGCTTAATGCGATGCAGCCGAGTAAAAAGAAAAGCCAAGTTATATCAAATTCTTGTTGTAATATTTTGTTTAAAATCTTCTGTTTGTAAGGGATGGTTACTATACCAATAATGGCCGAAAAAATTAAGAGATAAAGAGGATTAATGATATCAAAATTAAAATGCAAAAGTCCTGCTTTCGTGGCCCAAAAAAGACCTAATCCTCCAAGATATAGGATACTGAAGATGATCAAATGTTTTAGATTATTAGCCGATCCTCTGGTTTGAGTGAGAATAAATAACAGTGCGAAAAGAATTTCTTCTGCAATAAAACATACAAAAATAAATGTGATTGTAGCGATACCAAGATGTGAGCCAGCGATGAATCCTTCTATAAATTGGGGATTTTCATTTACGCAAAGGCCAAGAAAGCTTACTGTGATTAAGACAAGAGCAAACCATTTTTTTAGAAAGGACGGCTTTGGGTTAAATGCATGGAAATAATAGGTAGGCCCGAGACAAATAATAATCCAAATTAGGGTTATCCATTTATTACCTAAACGGGACTCAAAAACTCCTAAAGAATCGAGATCTATGTAATTGATAAATAAGAGGGTCATTGCTGCAAAAACAATGAATCCAAATCTTTTTAGGTAGGTGCTAAAAGCCAAAAGCCCACAAAAAAAAATCCATATGAGTAGGTTCAGTATACAAATGATTACTGTGGGAGCTTCAATATTGCCACCTTGAAAAAATTCATTGATAAAATAGGCTTTAGAAGGGATATTAAAGTTAAATAATCCTTTATCAAAAGTGAGGTAATTAAAAGCTTCTTTTTTAAGAATACTTGTAACTTCCCAGTTGAGGTAAAGGTCAGCACCGATAAAATTGAAAACAATTAGTGTTGCAATTAGGCTGACGTAGATGCCTAGCAGTATTTTAGATAGGCCATTGAGTTGGGGGATCATTATGGTATTATTAGTCTAAAACTTTGGGGACTTTGAAAAATCCATCTTGATGGTCGGGGGCGTTTTTTAGTAAAGACTTGTGAGTTAGTTCGTTTTTGGGTACATCAGATCTGAAAACATTTGATTCAAAAGACATGTGAGTGAGAGGGTCAATGCCGCTGGTGTCGAGTTCTTCTAATTTCTTTACCCAAGAGATAATATGTTTCATATCTGCTATGAGCGCATCTTCATTATCTGGATTCACCTCTATTTTAGCTAAATGGGCGAGCTTTTGAATGGTTTCTTTGTCAATATTCATATTTAAATTCAAATTTAAATAAAATCTTGATTTGAATTTAAATCGGATTGGATTATATCAAAAACTTTCTTTTTTAATAGGTGAATTTCTGCTTCTTCTCGGGTGGCTGGTAGGATTGGAGAATGGAGTACGATCCGCATTTTGCCTGGGAGAATATTAAACTCGGGCTCATCTGGTTGAATTTTGTGATTGTCATGGAATACAACTGGAATTATGGGAATTTGCTTTTCAATTGCAAGTTTGAACGCACCATCTTGAAAAGGAGTCATTTGAGGAGGATTTCTTGTTTTAATGCCCCCTTCAGGGAAAAAACTAAGTCCATAACCCATTTCAAGGGCTTTCCTAGCTTGAAGAATGCTTCGACCTCTACTCTTTGCGTTAGAACGGTTAACAGGGATATGAATTTTTCTAAACATATAGCCAAAAAGGGGAACTGAGGCTATAGAACTTTTCCCAATAAATTTGGTATAAATTGGAATCCGAGCGATTGCTGGAATATCTAAATATGAAAAATGATTGGCACATAATATATACTGCCGGTTTTTGATTAAATCAAACCGTATATCAAACTTCACTTTTAAAAAAATGAGTGGGAAATAGATCCGTGCCCAGATATAATCCAAGCGCAGAGCTAGGTTGTGCCATTTTTCATTTTGTGCGCTTAAAAGAAATAAAGGTAAAAAAAATAAAAATGTGAGTATGAATAAAATGGCTGCATAAAGGGTAAAGAGTCTGGCGAGGATTTTTTTCATAATGATTAGAATAATAGATAACCAACTCAAATATATATTTCCTGAAATAACTTAAGGTTTATTTGGATCAAGAATTCATTGACAAAACCTTGCAATAAAGACAACTGGTCATACATTGAGGCTGATGTAAGTGTTGAATATTAAAAAACATATTTAGCCATTTTTAAATACCTTAGTTATCTTTCGAGGTTTGAATGGCTACTGCTCTATCAAATTAATATAAATTTTAAATCCGCTATCTTTGATTTTTAGTAGTAAAATGACATTTTTCAAATTTCTTTGAGATCATTAAATACGAAGATTTTGGATTTAATTAAAATCAATCATATCAGCAAGGCATTCGACGGGCATCAGGCACTTTCTAATATTAGTCTTACCATTCCCGATAAAAGTATTTTTGGATTGTTGGGTCCTAATGGTGCGGGCAAAACGACATTGATACGTATCATCACTAAAATCATCCAGCAGGATCAAGGGAAGGTATTCTTAAATGAGCAAGAGATTACCTATGACCTAGTGAGGAGGATAGGTTATTTACCAGAAGAAAGAGGGCTTTACAAGAAGATGAAGGTAGGTGAGCAACTCATTTACCTCTCTCAATTGAAAGGCCTATCAAGGGATGTGGCTAAGAAAAGAATTAATAATTGGCTTGAAAAGCTTGATCTGAAGTCATGGTGGAATAAGAATATAGAGGATTTGTCCAAGGGGATGGCTCAAAAGGTACAGTTCATCGCGACAGTAGTGCATGAGCCATCCTTATTGATATTAGATGAGCCTTTTTCAGGTTTTGATCCTGTAAATGCAGATTTGATTAAAAATGAAATATTGGAGTTGAGAGATAAAGGAGCGACCATTATATTTTCTACGCATCGAATGGAATCAGTTGAAGAGCTTTGTGAAAATATTGCACTGATCAACCAGTCTAAAAAAATATTAGATGGATCCGTTAAGCAAATCAAAGAGGAGAATAAGCAAGGACAGTATATTATTGATTATGCTGGAAGTTTGTCAACTAGAGAATCTTTTGATGTTTTGAGTATAATCGATCTCGAGGGAGATTTAAAGAGAGCAAACATTAAATTTAAACAGGTATCAAAGCCGAATGATTTAATAGCACAGCTCACTAGCTCAGTACAATTATTTGCTTTTTCGGAGAAGATACCGACCATCAATGAAATTTTCATTGCAAAAGTTTCCCTAAGTCATGAGTAAAATTAGTCTGATAATTGCTCGTGAATATTTGACAAGAGTTCAGAAGAAATCTTTTATTATCGCTACTTTATTAGGGCCCATTTTAATGGGGGCCATTATGTTTTTGCCTACTTATTTCGCATTAAATACCAAAGGCAATCAGTCTTTTCAGGTAATCGATGAGAGCGGTTTGATGGAAGGTGTATTCGTTTCAGATAAAGAAATAAATTTTGAATATATTTCAATTGATATCCAAGAAGCCAAAAGTGATTTTTTAAAAACTGACATAGATGGATTGATTTACATACCTGATTTTGAGCTTAGTGACCCTAAAGGATTTACACTTTATGGAGCTTCTAATCAGAGTATGTCAATCCTTATGTCTATCGAAAAAACCCTAGAGTTACGTATCGAATCTTTGCGGCTATTGGCTTCTGGTTTGGATCAGGAGGTGATTGATTCATTTGATGCAAATATTAATTTAAATACCATTAATTTAAATAATACGGGTGAAGAAAAAGAGAGTAGTTCAGGAGCAGCAACCATTATAGGTTACCTTGCTTCTTTTATGATTTATATGTTTGTTTTTTTTTATGGTGCTATGTGTATGCGTGGGGTAATAGAGGAAAAGAGTAGCCGAATCGTAGAGATTGTATTGTCTTCGGTCAAGCCTTTTGAGCTCATGATGGGTAAAGTGATCGGGATTGCCATGGTTGGATTGACCCAGTTTGTGCTTTGGGTCGTATTAACTGTTGGTATCTCTACGTTGATTTCAGTATTTATGAGTCCTGTTACGCTAGAGATGGGAATAGCAAATACTGAGATATCTTCGAAATCCGATATGATTTCAACAACTTTTAATGCTTTGAAAGGAATCAATATGACTTTGATATTATCTGCTTTTTTATTCTACTTCATTGGAGGATATTTATTGTATGGAGCACTATTTGCTGCAATAGGTTCAGCCTCCGAAAGTGACGCTGATGCTCAGCAATTTATGTTTCCTGTGACTGCACCATTGATTGTTTCCATTATTAGTTTGAGCTTGGTTTTGCAAGATCCCCACGGATCTGTATCTTTTTGGATGTCTATCCTTCCCTTTACCTCACCCGTGATCATGATGATGCGGATTCCTTTCGGAGTAGCAATTTGGGAATTGATTTTGTCTATATTTATGTTGATTTTGGGTTTTCTTTTTACTCTTTGGACCGCAGGCCGTATATATCGAGTTGGCATTTTGATGCATGGGGCCAAGGTGAACTGGAAAATTTTAGTCAAATGGTTTATGACCAAAGATTAGAGGCGATCAGATCTATTTGCAACTGTAAATTGCTGCTAATATGCGAGGGCCTAAATGAAGCTTATCAGCTGTAATCTATCTCATGATAATTAAGTTACTCTAAAAGTTATATTAGTGAAAATATCACCAAAATTGATGGCTTATTTCTATATTAATAAGGTCCTTTTTTTAGTATTTTAGAACTCAAAAATATGGGATGAGTAGATTTAAAATAGTAAACACTATAGATCAATATGCCACTGGATCTATGCAGAAATGGATGGTTCTTCTTCTTTCCCTGGGGATAGGCACTGGGTCTGTATTATATACTAACCAACTGGTCAAAGAAATAAAGAAAAGGGAGTATTGGCAGGTGAATTTATATGCCAACGCACTTGAGTTTATTGCCAATGAGCATGAAACTAATCAAAATGCTCTCTTTGCTTTGGAAGAAATTGTCCAAGCTAATACGACCATCCCGGTTATCTTGACCAATGAGAATGGAAGTCCTGCTTTTTATAAAAACTTACCCCGGGCAGACTTAATAAAAGATCCAGAGGAACGAGAATATTATTTGATTCAAAAAATTAGCGAAATGGGTCTAGATAGAGAGCCCATCGTTGTGAATTTAGTCGATGCTCAAGGTAATCTGTACGGGCAAACCCTTATTTACTATGAGGAGTCGAGCCTTTTGGTAAAGTTACGCTTTTATCCTTATGTACAGTTAGCAATTATTTTTGTGTTCGTATTTATTGTATTTACTTTTTTTAATTATTCAAGATTGTCAGAGCAGAATCAGATTTGGGTGGGTATGGCCAAGGAAACTGCCCATCAATTGGGGACTCCAACATCTTCTTTGATGGCTTGGAGGGACTACTTTAAGGGAAAATATGTAAAAGATCCCTATATAAAAGAGATAGACAAGGATATCAAAAGACTCGAAACTATAACGCAGCGTTTTAGTAGCATTGGGAGTGCTCCTAGGATGGAAACTCTTAATATTTGTGAACAAATTAAATTATCTGTCGATTACCTTGAAAGAAGGATTAGTAGAAAGGTAACGATCGACTTTAAGGCTCAAGAGTCTGAGCATATTTATTTGAATATGAATCCTGCACTTTTCTCTTGGGCTCTTGAAAATTTAATTAAGAATGCCGTAGATGCTATGATGGGAGTTGGCTGTATTAAAATTTCACTATTCCGTGTGGTAGTTGACAAATTAATAATTGAAATTGAAGATCAGGGCATTGGAATTATGCCTAATAAAATAAATGAAGTTTTTAAGCCAGGATTCACTACTAAAAACAGAGGATGGGGTCTTGGATTGACTTTGACCAAACGGATTATAGAAGATTACCATGGTGGGGAAATTTTCATTAAAAAGACTGCATTAAATAAAGGTACTGCGTTTCAAATTATTTTAAATGCAAACATCTAATTACTACAAATTATGATTGAAATCAGTGAGACTTTCGCAAAATAGTTTATCTCTCATTATCATGCGTCAGAATGTAGAGTGGCATCTGCACCTGTAGCAATGGTGGTAATACAGCTCATGAATTTACTCAAATTTTACTCGTTTGGATCATAACCCCGCAAGGGGAATTTGTTTTTCAATATGAGGTAAATATCGAGCTCAGCCCTGCAAGAAAGCTGTTATTAGATTATTTTGGTAGGGCTATCAATTTCCATGAGATGACTGTTGGAATAATGCGGGTACTCGCTGCTTCAGAAAAAATATTAGCGAGGGGGAGGTGTATATGTCGGCTTTAGACCATATTAAATATGATCAAAAAACTTGTCAAGCTGTGGGTGTATTCAAAATAGATCGGAAGCAACCTTTTATAAGGTCTCAATTGATAGATGATTATTTAGCCCTGACTCTGACCAAGGGGATTGATATTAAAGATTTCAATAAAGGGGCTTTGATTATTTAAATTCAGATCAAAATGAAATGATTTTAAAACTGTTTCAAAATCATCCAGCAATCAAATATTGGATGTATCAGTTTTCTATGATCAAACCTATTACAAATGAGTTTTATTAGACCAAAATACAATTAACTTATGTAAAGATTTTGCCTTGGCGGGCTTGCCTTATGTGGACAAAGTGGATCAAGTTAATATTATGAACAAGACAGTAGCCTATTTTAGCTAAAAAAAGTCAAATGACTAATTTGAATTTGAAGAAGAGTTATTGGCCTTACAGGGGTGAAAGTAGTCTTCCTCAGCTACAAGGGGACTTTGAGGAAAAGTATCAGATTGCGGTAATGAGTAAACAATTTGAATGTCAAAACTTCCTTAAAAGTAGCTAAAAAAAATATTAAATCAGTAATATAATTCGACCTTAATTTTCATGTTTATGTCCATGACCAGTGGCAGGAGATTGTAAGAGGATATGATAAGGTTTGAGGGGAAAATTATAAATTATATTATGGTCAAGAGAGCTTAATAAGTGTTGACAAGTAAATTAAAATTTCCCCAAACATCCTTTAGGTGTTTTTTTTCGCCCTGATTCCATTAGATAAGCTAAGCTCTAACTTTTGCTTATTATAATAATCTGCCCATTAAAACTTAGATTTTCAGCAAAAGAAGTATTTTCTTAAATTCAAAATCATGATGTCCCCGATAAGTTCAAAGTTATTAGTTTTGACATTGACTCCTTTAGTAAGAGGGTAATATGATTTTTAGTTCAAGATATGGATTATACATTAACACAAGACCCTTCTTTTGAAATTTTCCCGTTTCGCGCTAAGACACCCATTCCTAAAAGATTGTTAAGGAACCAAAATTAATTAAATTGATTTCGTTTGACGATTGAGAAGATCAATTGGGCATCTGAAAACCAAAACACGATTTTAATAAAAATATCGATATTTCCCTAGCTGCGTATTTGGTAAGCCGATTCAGGCCTCTATCAAAGAGGATTTGAAAATAGAGGTTCAGTCCCTGAAAATATTGACCCTAAAACTCATACATTTACGCCTTTTGGATCCATTTATAATGATTTTAATTGCCTTCAGCATCCAATATTATGAGTAAGTTTTGAATTCAAACTCATCAGATCGATTCATCATAGCCATCAAAGAAAAGATTTTTTGTTTTCATGACAAGGGGTATTCGAGTACCTAAAAGCCATTGTGTAATTTGCTTAAGAAACTCACTTTTTAGACGATTTTACCTTGAATTTGTTTAAAAGGGTTTATTCGAGTTTTTAATACTCTATTGAGCATTATTAGTGGGCGTCACTAAAAACTATTCTTGGCTAAATTAAAAAGTTAGTTCCATAATTTAAATTTTAAATCTTCCTGCCAAACAAATATCTGGTGAATAATCAAATTTGAAAAGGGTTACAAAACTTAATTCTAGCTCGACTTAAAGGTTAAATTTATTTTTTTACGGATAATAAGTTTATTAAATCAACTTTGTCATCTATTAAATTTTAGCCTAATATTGCAGGCGAATAATTTCATATTTATTTCATCTAAAAAATAATGGCAAATCAAGGAAAAATTACACAAATAATTGGCCCAGTAGTGGATGTGCGTTTTGACGGTAAGCTGCCTAAAATATTAGACGCACTCACAATCAAACGTGAAGATGGTACGGTGATTGTCTTAGAGGTGCAACAACACCTTGGGGAAAATACAGTGAGAACCATTGGAATGGATGCAACTGATGGAATGAGGAGAGGCCAAATTGTGATCGATACAGGTTCACCTATTCAAATGCCTACTGGGGATGACATTAAAGGAAGACTTTTTAACGTTGTTGGGCAGGCTATCGATGGATTGCCTCAGCCGGAAGGTGAAGAAGGATTGCCTATACACAGAGAACCCCCTGCATTTGCAGATTTATCTACTGCTTCCGAAGTACTTTTTACTGGAATAAAAGTAATTGACTTAATTGAACC
The DNA here is from genome assembly GCA_902605755.1 of uncultured Marinoscillum sp. Lineage (GTDB taxonomy): Bacteria > Bacteroidota > Bacteroidia > Cytophagales > Cyclobacteriaceae > UBA4465. The sequence goes on from CACLDR010000001.1 coordinate 12,318, forward strand.
TTATGCCAAAGGGGGTAAGATTGGTTTGTTTGGTGGTGCGGGTGTTGGTAAAACAGTATTAATTCAAGAGTTGATTAATAATATAGCAAAAGCCTACTCCGGACTTTCTGTATTTGCAGGTGTGGGTGAGCGAACCAGAGAAGGAAACGATTTATTGAGGGAAATGATCGAAGCAGGAATTGTTAGTTATGGAGATGATTTTAAGGAATCGTTGGAAAACGGTGGCTGGGATTTAACTAAGGTAAATACAAAGAATTTAAGAGAGTCTAAAGCTACTTTTGTCTTTGGGCAGATGAATGAGCCTCCGGGAGCCAGAGCTCGGGTAGCCTTATCGGGTTTGACTATTGCCGAGTATTTCCGTGATGGAGATGGCACAGGAAAAGGGCGAGATATTCTGTTTTTTGTAGATAATATTTTTAGGTTTACTCAGGCGGGCTCAGAAGTATCCGCTCTACTTGGTAGAATGCCTTCAGCTGTTGGATATCAACCAACTTTAGCGACCGAGATGGGAGTAATGCAAGAAAGGATCACTTCAACAAAGAATGGTTCTATAACTTCAGTTCAGGCGGTTTATGTTCCTGCGGACGATTTAACAGATCCTGCTCCGGCCACGACGTTTTCTCATTTGGATGCTACTACTGTACTTTCTAGAAAAATTTCAGATTTGGGGATATATCCCGCAGTAGACCCTCTGGATTCTACCTCAAGAATCATGACTGCTGAAATTTTAGGAGATGCGCATTATAATTGTGCACAAAACGTAAAAGAGTTGCTTCAAAGATATAAAGAACTACAAGATATTATTGCTATATTAGGTATGGATGAGCTAAGTGATGAGGACAAATTGATTGTTCATAGGGCAAGACGTGTGCAGAGATTCTTATCTCAGCCTTTCCATGTAGCAGAAGCCTTTACTGGTTTGCCAGGACAATTAGTTGATATCAATGAAACCATTAAAGGGTTTAATGAAATCATGGATGGAAAGCATGATAAATTACCAGAAGCGGCGTTTAATTTGGTAGGAACCATCGAGCAGGCGATTGAAAAAGGTGAAAAATTATTAGCTGAGGTAGCTTAAGATATGTTTATTGAAATCATAACTCCGGATAAAAAGATATTTGAAGGAGAGGTCATAAGTGCAATATTTCCAGGTACTGATGGATCTTTTCAGGTTTTAAACAATCACGCATCTTTAATTTCAACGTTGGGTAAGGGTAACGTTAATTTTGTTAAAACGCTCAGTAATAAAGCAGAAAAGGTAGAATTAGAAGTTGATGGTGGAGTCGTTGAGATATTAAATAATAAGGTAACAGTTTTAGCCGAAAAAATCATAGAATAGGAATTTTGAGAGTTTATTTTTTTCATTCCAACTATTTATTTCGAAAGAAAATCGTTGGAAATAAATTGGTAAACAGCTCTACCATAATCGGATAAACTATCGGAGGGATGTTGGTGTGTATAGGCATCAATTTCGCTATTGTAGACTTGTGATATTGAATCTGACACGATCCCAAATCCATCTCCATAGCTATAATAAGCTCTCGATTGATAATTTGTGGATAGTATATTTCTGCCATACACATATTCAGGAGGATTGATGTTCAATTGGGTCAGTAAAGTTGGTGCTAAGTCCAATTGGCAGCTGACACTTGAGATTACCGTGTCAGTGAGAGCGAGTGCTCCTCCTAGCCATAATAAGGGGATATGAAAGCTTTCTTTTTGACCATTGGCTGTATTATTAATTTGGGTAGTTCCATGATCAGCCGTGATCACAACCAATGTTGAATCCCACCAAGTAGTCTTTTTTGCTTGTTCAATAAATTTTCCCAGACAAGCGTCGGTGTAGTGCATAGCACTTTTAAAGCTGTTTTCATTATTGTCGGAGCCAAACATTGGTTCGATAGGTATATCAAAAGGTTCATGACTACTCAATGTAAATAAGGTGTAGAAAAACGGCGTCATTTCTTTATTTAAATCATTAAATAAAGTATCGAAGACGATATCATCATGAATGCCCCATTTGGTATTGTTACTTGAAAAATCAAAGTCTAACTTACTTACAATTTTATCTACTCCTCCTTGATTGAAATAAGCTCTAAAGTTGGCAAAATCAATTTCACCGCCATAGTAAAATGCAGTATGATAACCCTGTGCTTTGATGGATTTTATCAGATGGGGTAACTTTTCACTTTTAAATGGATTCTCGATAATGGCATCATAAGGTAATCCAGGATAGCTGCTAAATAGGCTACCGATCCCTCTGTTTGATCGATGTCCTGAAGCATAAAATTGTGAGAACAAAATACCCTCCTTACTAAGTTTATTAAGATGTGGGGTGATAGATTTAGCTCCTCCCAATACTTCTATTCCTTTTGCTGTAAAACTTTCGAGAACAATGAGTAAAATGTTAGGACGTGTTGTGTTGAGTATTGATAGATAGGGCGTTCCCTTCGTTTGGGCACCGTTGATTTCATTAAAAAGGCTCGAAGCAATATGCTCAGGTATGAGACCGTTATACCTATCTATTTTTGAGGCTTTTTTAATAGAGTAAAAAAAATTCCACGGTGCATTGACTGCTACATGATTTACAGCCATTTTGTTCTTGTCAAAATAAACGGCACCTACATTAATTGGTATACCCAATCTGAGAGGGAAAATACTGAAACCACCTCTAATAGGGACAAGAGATAATACGATCAGGGTAAAAAAAAGTAAGGGTTTTTGCCAAGAGTAGTTCTTTTTTAAATCAAATGAAAATTGACCAACCAACCATTTTGTTACTTTAAAATGTGAATAAATTAAAAATAAACTTAGAAACGTAGGGAACATCAAAGTTTTGAAAGTAATCGAATTAGTTATTTGTTTGGGATCATTAAGGTACCTTAAATGCATGGCATCAAACTTTTCTCCCCAATAAGAATAAACTTGCATGTCTACAATTTCGATAATAGAAACTGCTGAGAGTATCAGGGAGATGGATCCAATAAGCATGTTTGAAGATATCCTTGAACCAATTATAGGAGATGCAGCTAGTATAAGAGAAGGGATTAACATCATATAGCCTGAAAAAGAAAGATCCAGCTTCAATCCATATAAATAACTTTGCAATAATGTGCCGATAGAGACATCGGTTAGTGCCGATATATTGTAAAAAATAAATATCGTTCGGTAAAAAATAAAATAGAGTATATATATACCCCAAAGAGAAAAATATTTAAACAAGTCATTTTTCATTTTACAAAAAAGATATAAGTAAATTGAGATCAGTCATTTTTAGGCCCTATAATAGTTCTGTTAAAATATTATTCATATATTTTACGAATAGTTAGCCTTGATACTGAAGCGAAGTCATTTATTTTTTATTTCTTTGCCTTTCTTTTTTTTGCGTCTGAATCGATCAATCATTTTTTTTTCATAATTCCAAAAAAAATCAAATTGGCCTAATAGAGAGCCATATAAAAGCAAAATAATATTGTATATGGGCAGGATGCAAATGAAATAGATAATAGTAAATATTGTACTCTTTTCTCCATCTACTGTAAAATAATCAACGATTGGTTTTTTGATTATTAGGACTGTGGATCCAGTGAGAGCGAAAGCAATTAAAATCAAGACAAATTGACCAGAATTCTTTACTTTCCATTTTTCTTTTAGCCTATTTATCCAGTTCATTGATTACACTTAGATGATGTTTCCAGTAAACTCCCTGGGGTGTCGCACAAAAGGAGATTTTTTCTTTAATTATTGGGTGTTCGAGTTCAATTTTGAAGGCGTGCAGGCAAATACTTTTATCAGTATTGGGCATGGTATAACCATATTTTAAATCTCCTTGGATTGGGCAAAGTATTTTTGCTAATTGGACCCGAATTTGATGCGGACGTCCTGTTTCTGGTTTTATTGATAACAAAGAATGCTCACCTTCACATACCAAAGTTTGGTATGTTAATATTGATTTTTTACCACTGCCCTTATTCCGATTAAAAGCTTTTGTAACATTCTTTGTTTTATCTTTCACTAGCCAGTGGATTAAGGATCCATTTAGTTCTTGGGGTTTTGACTTTACAACTGCTACATAAGTTTTTTGAATAAGTTGATCTCTGAAAAGGGCAGTTAGTCGGGTCAAAGCCTTGGAAGTTCTAGCAAAAATGACCAATCCGCTTACCGGTCGATCCAAGCGATGAGCTGGATTGAGAAACACGTTACCTGGTTTTTTGTATTTTTTTTTAATATAGTCTTTGCTCCAATCAATTAAGGTAGGATCACCCGTTTTATCACCTTGCACTAACCAGTTAACGGGTTTATTGACTACCAACAAATGGTTGTCCTCATATATTGTTGTGGGATAGATCAATTGAATTTAAAATTCACTAATTGAATGAAATTGTATGTTTGAAAAATTATCTTCTACCATTTGAAGCCACGATTTAGATTCAGCCATGAAGACAAGTTTATCATCTTTATCTCTGGCAATATGTCGATATTTATCCTTTATAAAAGCATCTAAATTATTTTTGTCCTTAGCATTGATCCAACAAGCTTTATAAATGTTGACGGGGGAAAAATTTACCTTGGCATTATACTCATTCAGTAATCTATATTGGAGTACTTCAAATTGAAGCGCGCCAACAGTGCCAACTACTTTTTTAGCACCCATTTCGTAGGTAAAAAGTTGGGCCACACCTTCATCCATGAGCTGCTTCAATCCCTTTTCAAGTTGTTTGGATTTCATTGCATCTAGATTGATAACTTCCTTAAATAATTCGGGTGAGAAACTTGGTATCCCTTTAAACAGAGATTTTTCACCCTCATTGAGAGTATCTCCTATTTTAAGATTTCCCGTGTCGTATAAGCCAACGATGTCTCCGGGGAAGGCTTCATTTATTGTTTCTTTTTGTTGTGCCATAAAAGCTGTAGCATTTGAAAATCGATATCTTTTATCATTTCTTACATGATAATAGTTATTCCCCCGTTTAAATTTTCCTGAACAGATTCTTATAAAAGCAATTCTATTTCGATGACGAGGATCCATATTAGCATGAATCTTAAATATAAATCCTGAGAATTTAGGATCTATTGGTGGAATGATACGGCTCTCTGTATCTCTTGGTTTCGGGTTCGGAGCTATTTCCGTAAAGCAATCCAGTAATTCCCTTATCCCAAAATTTGAGACAGCACTTCCAAAAAAAACTGGAGCTAAATCTCCGGAAAGGTAAGCCTTTTCATCAAAAGGATCATAAACGCCATTTATTAATTCAATGTCCTCTCTCAGTTGAGATAATGCAGAAATGGGTAGATGTACTTCTAATTCAGGGTCATTAACATTCTTAATACTTACTAAATCATCGACTCGCTTATTTTTACTAGGTTCGAAAAGATTGATATTTTTTTCATAAAGATTGTAGACTCCTCTGAGAGATTTCCCCATACCAATAGGCCATGTCAAGGGTTGCACGTTTATTTTGAGCTCCTCCTCGATCTCGTCAATTAATTCAAATGGATCACGCCCTTCTCTATCCAGTTTATTTATAAAGCAAAGGACGGGAGTCTTCCGCATGCGACAAACTTCCATTAGTTTTATTGTCTGTTTTTCTACTCCCTTAACGCAGTCTATAACCATGATAACGCTGTCTACAGCTGTCAAAGTACGGTAAGTGTCCTCTGCGAAATCTTGGTGTCCAGGTGTATCTAAAATATTTATTTTTAGGTTTTTGTATTCAAACCCCATTACCGAAGTCGCTACAGAAATTCCCCTTTGCCTTTCTATAGCCATCCAATCGGAGCGCGTGGCCATATCTATTTTATTTGACTTGACAGCTCCTGCTGTTTGTATGGCTCCACCAAAAAGCAGGAGCTTTTCAGTTAAAGTAGTTTTACCCGCATCAGGGTGTGCGATAATACCAAAAGTTTTTCTCTTTTTTATTTCTTCGGCTAGAGGCATTCGTTTTAAGTGAATCACAAAGTAATTACATTTAACTGAATTTTTTGCGATTAATTAGTGATCTGTTTGCAAGTTGTTGATTAAGGTGGCATGACATTAAGAGTAAATTATAATAAAAGTGAAGAATTCTTGTCCTTATCATATTTTGGATTGAGAAGAATCGCTGACATTGTGTCAGTAAAAAACTTTTGGCACAAGCATTGTTGATAATTAATAAATTAAAATTAATACAAACAAAACGGAAATGGGTAAAATCATAGGCATAGACTTGGGCACAACAAATTCTTGTGTGGCCGTGATGGAAGGAAACGAACCGGTCGTCATCCAAAATAGCGAAGGAAGAAGAACGACACCATCAATCTTAGCATTCCTCGATGGAGGTAATGGAGAACGTAAAGTAGGAGATCCTGCCAAAAGACAGGCAATTACTAATCCTGAACACACCATTAGCTCTGTTAAAAGATTTATGGGAAAACGGTTTTCTGATGTTAAAAAAGAAATGAAACATATTTCATACAATCTTGAGGCAGGAACCAATGACGTGGTTAGGGTGAAAATAGGTGATCGAAATTACACTCCACAAGAATTATCAGCGATGATTCTTCAAAAAATGAAATCAACTGCAGAGGACTTTTTGGGGACAGAGGTGACCGAAGCAGTGGTTACCGTTCCCGCTTATTTTAACGATGCTGAGCGTCAAGCGACAAAAGAAGCTGGTCAAATTGCAGGATTGGAAGTCAAGAGAATCATTAATGAGCCCACAGCCGCTGCGCTCGCTTATGGCTTAGATAAAAAGAATGCCGACATGAAGATAGCGGTTTACGATTTAGGAGGTGGAACTTTTGATATTTCCATATTAGAATTGGGGGATGGTGTTTTCGAGGTAAAATCTACCAATGGAGATGTTCATTTAGGAGGAGATGATTTTGATGCTATGATAATTGACTGGTTGGCAGAGGAATTTATCAAAGATGAAAATATAGACCTCAGAAAAGATCCGATGGCACTACAGCGTCTCAAAGAAGCTGCTGAAAAAGCAAAAATAGAATTGTCCAGCTCAAGCAGCACAGAGATTAATTTACCCTACATTATGCCTGTTGATGGGATTCCCAAACATTTAGTAAGATCTTTGTCGAGAGCAGTCTTTGAGCAATTAGCCGATAATTTGGTTCGCAGGTCTATGAGTCCTGTAAAAAAGGCTTTGAGCGATGCTAATTTGTCGACCAGCGACATAGATGAAGTTATTTTAGTTGGGGGGTCTACCAGAATACCTAAAATTCAGGATGAAGTAGAGAAATTTTTTGGTAAAAAACCTTCAAAAGGCGTCAATCCAGATGAAGTAGTAGCTATAGGAGCAGCTATTCAAGGAGGAGTATTAACAGGAGAAGTGAAGGATGTGTTATTACTCGATGTTACTCCACTTTCTTTAGGAATAGCGACGATGGGTGATGTGATGACTAAGTTGATAGAAGCAAATACGACCATCCCAAGCAAAAAATCAGAAGTATTTTCCACAGCGGCCGACAGCCAGCCTTCTGTTGAGATTCATGTGTTGCAAGGAGAGCGTCCGATGGCCAAAGATAATCGAACAATTGGTAAGTTTCATTTGGATGGTATCCCTCCAGCACCTCGCGGAGTTCCCCAAATAGAAGTGACTTTTGACATTGATGCCAACGGGATCTTGAATGTATCGGCAAAAGATAAGGGAACGGGTAAAGAGCAAAAAATTAGAATTGAAGCTTCTTCAGGACTTAGTGAGGAAGAAATAGAGAAAATGAAGCAAGAGGCACAGGCTAATGCTGAAACTGATAAAATTGAGAAGGAAAAAATTGAGAAACTAAATGCTGCTGACTCATTGATTTTCCAAACAGAAAAACAATTGAAGGATTACGGAGATAAGATTTCTGAAGGAAATAAAAAGCCCATTAGTGAAGCTTTGACTAAACTAAAAGAAGCTCATGCAAGTGGAGATTTGGCTGCTATAGATACAGCGACAGAAGCTCTTAGCAAAGTTTGGGAAAGTGCTTCTCAGGAAATTTATGCGGCCCAAGCGAATTCTGAAGCTGCCAGTGCTGGATCTGGACAGGGGCAAGAGACGTCCGAGAAGGAGGGTAAGACTGACCAAGATGTCAGTGATGTTGAATTTGAAGAAGTAGATGACAAAAAGTAGAATTAGAGAAGATGCTAATATGATTCGAGTGTGAAAGAATTGTCAAGGTATCTTTAATTTGTTTTATCAGATGGGTAAATTAAATTCAATTGGAAAGTACTCAGTTTAATTATTCCTGAATTTAAAGTATGAGATTATAATTTTTTTTATATTTGCCATTTTATAAGAGAACTCAGGTAAAAAAATTATGAGTGACTTAATGAATTTTATAGAAAAGCAGAACAGTCGTAAAAAAGAGTATAACACTCTTTTTAGTCCCGGAGACACTATCAATGTACATTACAAAATTAAAGAGGGGAGTAAGGAAAGGATTCAGCAGTTCCAAGGGGTTGTGTTACAAATTAAGAACCGTAACAGCATTGGGGAAACATTTACGGTTAGGAAAATTTCAAATGGTATTGCAGTTGAAAGAATTTTTCCAACAGAATCACCTAATATTGATAAAATAGAGATTGTGAGAAGTGGTAATGTGAGAAGAGCAAAACTTTATTATTTAAGAGATTTAAAAGGTAAAGCTGCTAGGATCAAAGATAAAATTTAATTTCCCTGAACTAATTTACAAAAAAGTCGACTTCTAAGTTGACTTTTTTTATTTCTGGAAAATATGAGAATTTCATTTGCAAAATTTCAAGGCACTGGTAATGATTTTGTGCTTGTCGATAATCGTACAGAATTTTTTCCAAAGGGGAGCTTAGATTTAATACGTCAATTGACAAAAACTAAGTTCGGTATAGGAGCGGATGGACTTATTTTAGTTGAAAATCACTCAAGTCTTGATTTTGAAATGGTTTATTTTAATTCTGATGCTAGCCAAAGCTTGTGTGGCAATGGTAGTATATGCGCAGTTCAGTTCGCAAGAGACTTGGGAATTATACATAATCAAACTACATTTAAAACTCATGACGGCGTACATGATGCATTTTTTAAAGGGGGACTGGTATACTTAAGTTTACATCCCCTCAATGAGATTTCATCGGGGGAGAATTATTTTTTTATTAATAACGGGTCTCCTCATTACGTTAAATTTGTTTCTAGTGTTGAAAAAATAGATGTAAACGGTGAGGGTGCTCAGGTAAGAAATTCAAAAGAATTTGCTCCCGAAGGGACCAATGTTAATTTTGTGGAAATAGATAATGAATTATTGAAAGTTAGGACTTTTGAAAGGGGTGTGGAGACTGAAACGCTTTCTTGCGGGACTGGTGCAACAGCATCAGCTATAGTAGCAGCTTACGCCTTCGAGATGGAGAGTCCGATAACCATAGAATCACGAGGAGGACAACTATTTGTCAGCTTTGTTAAAGTAGGGAAAAGCTTTAGTGAGATTTATTTAGCCAGTCGAGCAACAAAAGTTTTTGAGGGGAGTATTGATATTTAATTTACTAATGAGATTATCTAAGAATATTAACTTAAAACTGATTTTGCAATTATTATAAAGAATATGTTTGACTGGATTACAAAAGGTTTTGGCAAGGTTTTTGGCACTAAGGCGGATCGTGATTTAAAGTTGTTAATGCCTCATTTAGACCTCATAAATATCGAATTTTTGAAACTAGAGAAAATTTCTGATGACGAATTGAGGGCTCGAACAAAAGAATTAAAAACCTTAATTAAAGACCGCTTACAAATGATTGATGATGAGCTCGAGGGCTTGCACGAAAAAGTAAATAAAAATCTAGATTTAGATCTCAGTCAAAAGGATGATATTTTTAAAAAGATTGATGTCCTAGAATTAGAGAGAAATGAGCAATTAGAGCTTATTCTAGATGACATTCTTCCACAGGCTTTTGCTGTGGTAAAGGAAACGGCAAGAAGATTTTCTGAGAGAGGACAACTTACTGTCGTGAAATCTGATTTTGATGCTCAAATTTCCAAGGTTAAGAGCAATGTCGAGATTAAAGGAGACCAGGCGGTTTGGCATAATAAATGGCTTGCTGCCGGTACTGATATTCAATGGAATATGATTCACTATGATGTCCAATTGGTTGGAGGAGTTGTACTTCATCAAGGAAAAATTTCTGAGATGGCAACAGGTGAAGGTAAAACTTTAGTGGCAACGTTACCTGCCTTTCTCAATGCGCTAGCTGGTCGTGGGGTACACATAGTAACTGTTAATGACTATTTGGCCAAAAGGGATTCCGAATGGAATGCCCCTTTATTTGAATTTCATGGATTAACGGTAGATTGTATAGATAAATACCCTCCTAATTCCGTAGAACGTCGGGTGGCTTATCGAAAAGATATCATATATGGAACCAACAATGAGTTTGGGTTTGATTATTTAAGGGATAATATGTCAAGATCAACTGAAGAATTGGTTCAAGGCAAACATCATTTTGCAATGGTTGATGAAGTTGATTCAGTTCTCATAGACGATGCACGAACTCCTCTAATTATCTCCGGACCTATAGCTAAGGGGGATGAGCATGAATTTTACGAATTGAAGCCAAGGTTGCAAAAGCTTGTTGATGCCCAACGGAAATTGACATCAGATTATCTGAATGAGGCGAAGAAATTTATTAGGGGGAATAATGATAAAGAAGGAGGTTTACCATTATTTAGATCTTTTAGAGGATTACCTAAATATAAGCCTTTAATAAAATTTTTGAGTGAGCCTGGCATACGTCAAGTCTTACAGAAAACGGAAAATATTTATTTGCAGGATAATCAAAAGATGATGCCTGAGGCAGACGAAACTTTATTTTTCACTATTGATGAAAAGCAAAATTCAATAAATTTAACCGAGAAGGGGATCGATCTCATCACCAAAGACGGGGAAGATGCAACTTTTTTCATTCTGCCTGATATAGCCATAGAGATCAATAAGTTGGAGCAGGACACGACAATAGATGAAAACGAGAAATTGAAAGCAAAGGATACCATTATTCAAGACTATAATATTAAGTCTCAACGGATTCATTCGGTCAATCAACTTTTAAGGGCTTATTGTCTCTATGAGAAAGATACAGAATACATCGTTGTAGATTCAAAAGTGAAAATTGTCGACGAGCAGACAGGTCGAGTAATGGAAGGGCGAAGGTACGCCGATGGATTGCATCAAGCCATAGAGGCCAAGGAAAATGTCAAGGTAGAAGATGCTACTCAGACCTATGCAACTATTACTTTGCAAAATTATTTTAGAATGTATCACAAGCTTGCTGGAATGACGGGTACCGCTGAGACGGAAGCTGGAGAATTTTGGGATATTTATAAACTGGATGTGGTCGTTTGTCCTACCAACAGACCTATTGTCCGTAAGGACATGGAGGATAAGGTTTATAAAACTATTCGTGAAAAGTTTAATGCAGTCGTTGAGGAAGTAACCGAGTTGACTGCTTTAGGAAGACCCGTATTGGTAGGTACCACATCAGTGGAAATATCCGAGTTGCTCAGTAGGATGTTAAAGTTGAAAAATATCAATCATCAAGTATTGAATGCAAAGCAACACGCTAAGGAAGCAGATGTTGTCGGAGAGGCAGGAAAACCGGGGACGGTAACCATCGCTACTAATATGGCGGGTAGAGGTACAGATATAAAGCTGAGTCAAGAGTCAAAGGCAGCAGGAGGATTGGCAATTATTGGAACGGAGCGTCATGAATCTAGACGTGTTGATCGTCAGTTACGGGGGCGTTCAGGAAGACAGGGAGATGTGGGATCTTCACAATTTTTTGTATCACTTGAAGATAATTTGATGCGTCTTTTTGGTTCAGATCGTATGGCTAGAATTATGGATAGGTTGGGCCTCAAAGAAGGTGAGGTAATTCAGCACAGTATGATTACCAAGTCCATCGAACGAGCGCAAAAGAAAGTTGAGGAGAATAATTTTGCGACTAGAAAAAGACTACTTGAATACGACGACGTTATGAATTCACAAAGAGAGGTTATCTATAAACGTCGAAAAAATGCGTTGTACGGTGAAAGATTGCAATTCGACATCATGAACATGCTTTATGATCTTTGCGAAGACATGGCTCAAATTAATAAGGAAGTAAATAACCCAGACGAACTTAGACTTCAAACGATCAGTAATTTGGGAATAGATTTTCAAATAAGTTTCGAAGAATTACAGAAAATATCAGATTCTGGATTGGCAGAAAAGCTATATTATGAAGCACATGCATCCTACATATCTAAAAATCGAGCAATTGTTAACAAAATCCTTCCTTTGCTCAAGCAGTTGTTGAAAAACAGAGGGGCCGTGGTTCAAAATGTTATGGTTCCTTTTACAGATGGTATCAAACAAATAGGTGTGAATGTCAACTTACAAGAATCAGTGAATTCAAGTGGTTTAATGGTAATTTCCGAGATGGAAAAAATCATTACGGTTGCCATTATTGATCAACTTTGGAAAGAACATTTAAGAGATATGGATGACTTAAAACAATCTGTACAAAATGCAGTTTATGAGCAAAAAGATCCACTTCTTATATATAAATTCGAGGGCTTTGAAATGTTTAAACTTTTTATTGGTAAAGTCAATCAAGAAACAATGTCTTTATTGGTAAAATCAGAAATTCCAATTCAAAATGAGCATGAGGTCAAGGAGGCTAATCGATCTAAATCGTCCCAGAAATACCAAGAATCAAAAGCAGAGACTAAATCAGCTTTGTCCTATCAAGAATCTAATGGGAAGCAAGTCGCGAAGACGGCACCGATAAAAACCCAGAAAATAGCAAGTAGAAATACAAGAGTGTCTGTAAAGTATACTGATGGAATGGTTAAAAAGAACATTAAGTATAAATTGGTAGAAGATGATTTGAAATTAAATAAATGCATTCTTATAGACTGATCTTTTTTTTCCCAATGCTTGTAATGGCTTGCAAAACGAGTAACCCGGTCATCAGGCCTTATAAAGAAGACTTATCTGTGTATAGAAAGGAGTTGCCCAAAGTAAAAGATGTAGCATTTGCGCCAAAAATTTTGAAAGAGCCTGTCAGATTATACGGGCATATAACCAAAGAAATCGATAGTATAAGTAATTTAATTGTTTTTCAAAATAAAAAACTCAATGTAAGAGATGGATTTGTTATCCAAGTTTACTCCAATATTAATCGAGATGAAGCCCTTAATATTCATAATTATTGCCAAGATGTTTTCCCAAAGATGCCAATTAGTTTGACCTACAATCAACCTAATTATAGAATAAAAATCGGGGCATTTTATGAAAAATTAGCTGCAACGAGGTTTTTAAACGATATTAAAAAGACTTTTCCTAAATCCATAGTAATAGCTGAAAAAATCCCAATTAAAGTAATTGATGAATAATCTAGTTAACAGTATTAAAACAATGTCTGAGTCTTTTTTTGATGAGATTAAGACATATCGAAGACATTTACACCAGCATCCTGAATTATCTTTCAAGGAGTATCATACAGCAGACTTTATTGAGAATAAATTACGTGAGATGGGGATTGTAAATATTCAAAGAATTGTTAAAACAGGAGTTACCTTTTTGCTTGAGGGATCGAGCGAAGGGAAAAATATAGCTTTGAGGGCAGATATAGATGCACTTCCTATTTTAGAAAAAAGTCAAGTGGATTACAGGTCTAAATATGATGGTATTATGCATGCCTGTGGACATGATGTCCATACCTCATGTTTGCTTGGCGTGGCAAAAATTCTAAACCAATTAAAATCTGAGTTTAAGGGGAGTGTGAAATTCATTTTTCAACCTGGTGAGGAGAAAGCACCTGGAGGTGCGTCATTATTAATTAAAGAGGGAATTTTACAGCACCCTATTCCTAAAACCATTTTGGGACAGCATGTCATGCCTTTTATTGAAGTAGGGAAAGTAGGTTTTCGTCCTGGTAAGTATATGGCAAGTTCTGATGAGATTTACCTAACAATCGAGGGAAAAGGAGGTCATGCGGCAATGCCTGAAAAATTCGTGGATCCAGTCATTATCACTAGTCATATTTTGATCGCGTTACAGCAGATAATTAGCCGAAAGGCTAGTCCAAAGATGCCCTCTGTACTTTCTTTTGGTGATATATCGAGCAAGGGCTCCACAAATGTAATACCAGATTTTGTCAATGTTTCAGGAACTTTTCGAACTTTTGATGAAATATGGAGGGCAAAGGCCTTGGTATTGATTACTAAAATGGCAGAGGGCATTGCTGCATCCATGGGAGCAAAATGTAAAGTGAGAATAGAGAAGGGCTATCCATATTTATTCAATGATCCTGCCTATACTGAAAGAAATATATCAGCGGCTCAAGAATATCTAGGGATAGAAAATGTTGTAAATTTAGATTTATGGATGGCGTCAGAGGATTTTTCTTTTTATTCCCAAAATGTTGAGGGTTGCTTTTATAGATTAGGGACACGAAATGAGACCAAATCTATCGTCTCTGGTGTACATACCCCTGATTTTAATATTGACGAGGACGCTATAAAGATTGGTATGGGTTTAATGAGCTGGTTAACAATTCAAGAGCTTAATCATTAATATGCATGATATGAACTATTTTAGTATAAATAAAGAATAAAGGTCAAGAAAAATAGTTAGTTTAAAGTGTTGAGAGTGAATTCCTTGATAGATAAAATAATTTCACTTATAAAGATTAAAGCCGATCAGTTAAAACTTGAGTTGATTTTCAAATTTTCTACGTTCTTATCTCTTTCTATTTATATTTTTACTGTGGTAATCTTGTCTCTACTAATGCTGATTTTTTTATCGCTGGGTGTAGCAGCTGTTATTAACGAGTTTTTAATGAGTGCTTATTGGGGATACTTCATTGCGAGTGGATTTTTTCTATTTTTGATTATCCTGTTTTTATGGATATTTAGATTTAGGAAAATCCAAAATTGGTTGGAACAAGTAATCATTGAATCTAGCTATCAAAAAAAATCATGAGCAAACACTCTATTAAATATGAGCATTTGAAAGCTCAATTGAATTCAAATGAAGATCTTATACGTTCAGAATTGAATAAGGTTTCGAAGAAATTTGAAAATGAATGGTACTCGATATTATTAGGCATTAGTCTAGGATCAGTCTTAATAGGATTAGGGTATTATTGGTTCAGCCCCCCAGAGAAATCTACCAGGAAAGTCAAGAATAAAAAAAATAAGGCTCATAGGAGACGTTATTTAAGGAAAGGAGTGTACAAATTTGTACTTAATCAAATGCCACAAGTTTTTGAAAAAATATTTAAGGAAATAGAAGGAGTTAAGAAAATTAGTGATGATTAATCAGGTAATCATCACTAATTTTCTTTTGTATGTCTAATGGAATTCCCAAACGTGTCGACCGCCAAAAGTTATTGCTTGAGTGGTAATTCCTAAGACCGCCATTTAAGGGTTTAATGTAAACGTAAACTCAAACTTTTATAGCCTATTCTCATTTTTTAAAGGATAATCACATTATGAATTATTAAGGAAGTCTTAAGGGACTAACAATGCTATTTTATTTTTTTCTTATCAAATTTTTTTTATCCATTTTTCTAAAATAAATGTATTAATCCTTTGTATTTTTTTAAAGAATTAATTTAAATAATAAATGATAAATGATAAATAGTTGGCTAATTACTCATTGGGAATCCAATTTTTAGTGCTATTTGTAAGAAATAATTACCATTAATGTTTTAGCTCTTTTTATAGGGCAGAATTTGAAATAACTTCAAATTAGAAAAGTGAAAAGTTCGAAGGGCCTTGACTTTAGCTTAGGGGACCAATTATTCCTATTTTTGCATTTCATTTTTTAAAGTTCTCAGCTTTGCAATAAACTAAAGAATAGCATATTGACATGGATATCCTCAATGAAGTCTCTATTTTACATATTTTCTTTAAGGCCAAAACAGAGGTATTGGTACCTAGTTTACTACTGTTGCATTTGAGATATACCATTATCTTTGGATAAGCGAACTGGCCTAATTTTACTAGAGTAGTTGGAAAAATTTGTTGATTACCTCTTTAAATTACGCCAAGCAGTAGTTCATTTTAAGCAAAATTTTGGCTGCTGCTTGTACACTTTGGTGTTTTCGTTGAATTAAATTTAAATCATGCGCTTAAAATAAATTTTGTTATTCAGCATGCGTAATTAAATCAAACGGAAATGATTAAAATAGTTCAATCACGACTTCCACCAAGATAAACCATTACCCAATAAAATAAGGTAGCCAATGAGCTCAGTGCTGCAATTAAATATGTCTGTGCAGCAGTATTCAAGGCATCTTTTGCTATCTCGTGTTCCGATTGGTTAACAATATTTCGGCCTTTGATCCAGGCTAGTGCTCTTTTGCTTGCATCATATTCGACAGGAAGGGTTAAAAATGCAAATAAGGTGAAAATGGTATAACATGCTATAATAATCAGAATGCTAGATTCCATAGAAAACACATTATTCATAAACATGCTCCCAAAAAACATGGAAAGAAAGATAAAGTTAATTACCTTGGCACTTACGTTTTGAATGGGAACTAAAGCAGATCTCAAGTTGAGATATTTGTAGCCTGCTAGGTGTTGTATGACATGACCACATTCATGTGCTGCCACAGCCGCCGCCACAGCAGATCGTCCATGAAATACATCAACACTCAAGTTAACTGTTTTTTGATCAGGGTTATAGTGGTCTGTTAGTTGTCCCTCTACAGATATAATCTTAACGTCTGATATGCCGTTGTCTCTTAGCATTAATTGGGCAATTTCGTTTCCAGATAAATTACTTGATAAACAAATTTGACTGTATTTTTTAAATTTATTTTTAAGTCTTCTACTAATTATCAAACTAGCAATCATGAAACCAATAATTATTATAAATAGCATATCTTAAGTTTTAAGTTGATCAATTAATTTAGTAGTAGAATATCCTTCTATGAATTCAATGATTTCGACGGTTCCTCCTGTAGTTAAAACACTATCAGCGCCTACAATATTTTCTTTGGTGTAATCCCCACCTTTTACTAAAATATCTGGTAGTAAACTCTCAATGAGTATCAATGGGGTATCCTCATCAAACTCAATGACTATATCAACGAATTCAAGTGCGGCTAACATTTTTGATCTTGTAATTACTGAATTGATGGGTCTTTGATTCCCTTTTAATTTTTTTACTGAGTTATCAGAATTCAACCCAACAATTAACTTGTCTCCTTTAAGTTTAGCTTTCTCCAAATAATCGATATGGCCTAAATGCAGTATGTCAAAACAACCATTGGTGAAGACCACGCATTGTCTCTTATTTTTCCATGCCTTGACAGCATTTTTTGCCTCGGTTAGATTCATGATTTTATTTGAGGTCATTGCTATTGTTTTTTTCAATACTTAAAGTTATAATTAAAGAGGCACCACCAAAAATAATTATAGATAAAATTTGAGAGCTATGTAGCAATGTTGCTAGAAAAAGGCCTGTAGAATTTTCGATACCATACAAAACTAACATCATCGTAATCATGGCATGATAAGTGCCAATACCTCCTTGCACTGGTAGAGTTAAAGCAATACCTCCACTCACTAAAAGCATGAATCCCGTAATCAGGGAGAGGTTTGAGGTTTCCTCTAATGTGAAAAACATCATGTAGGACATAAAAAAATAGGTCAGCCACATCACTGAGGTAGCTATTAGAAAAAGATATTTACTCTGAACGGATGTGATTGTCAAGAAACCTTTGAGTACTTCCAAGAATGTTTTTTTGATACGCTCGGATAAGGGTACATTATACCTTAAAATCAGGAGTGCAATAACAGTAAAAGTGGTTGAAAACGTAAGCGTGGCATAGAGGATACCATGTAGGGGTATATGGAAATTACTCAAAATGTTATTAAAATAAGTAACAAACAAATCAAATTCTAAGAATAAGCCAATGGTTAGAAAAAAGAGCAAAAATAAGCTATCGAAAATACGTTCACTCAACACTGTTCCAATACTGATACTAACAGGTATTTGGTTGGTTTTTTTTAAAACCATACAGCGTATCAATTCTCCCAATCTCGGAAAGACGAGGTTGGCCAGGTAACCTACATATACTGCCAAAGTTAATCTAAATGTACTGACTTTTTGATCTGCGGCCTTAAGTAAAATTTGCCATCGATATGCCCTTGCTAAATAGGCTAATAAGGACAATATCATGGATCCAATGACCCATCCATAACGTGTCTGATCTAACTTAAATAGGAAATCATCTATTTGAATATTTTTAAATTCATTGAAAAGTAATGATAATCCTAATAAAAGTGGAAGAAAGAGTTTTAAAAAAGAGATTAGTTTTCTCATCAAATAAATTTATTTTCGTCAAAATAGAGTAAGATGGGACATTACTTTTATTTTTCTGTAACTATTAATAGGATATTACCCATCTGATATTTGAAAATGGCGCAAGTCATATTCTAAATACTATTCCTTTAAAAATATGTTATCGATTAATCTTACACCCTCAACATATGCCGCAACGCAAAGTGTTATTCTCCCTTTTACTTGTAAAGATTTTATCGGCTTGAATGTATTAGAATTTAATATTTCACAATATTCAATGGATAACCCTTTTTGTTTGTTGTAAAAATTTTTGAGTTTTAGTACTAAAATTTGTGCGGATTGAAGACTTTCAAAATTATTTTTTGCCCAAACCAATCCTTTATAAATTTGAGAGGCAATAGTCAGGCCAGTTGGGGATAGATGTACATTTCTAGATGATAAAGCTAGACCATTTTCCTCTCTCACAGTAGGTACTCCTATTAGCTTTATGGGGTATGAAAATTCTTTGATAAGATTTTTTATTAAAACGTATTGCTGTAAATCTTTCAGACCAAAAAAGGCAAAATTGGGTTTTATGAGATTGAAGAGTTTCATGACTATTATTCCAACTCCTTCAAAATGGCCTAATCTTAATGCTCCCTCGAGATTTTTTGAGATACTGCCGAAATCAATTTTTACGGAAGGTTTTTTAGGATAAATTAGTTTGGCATCTGGACTAAACAGGAGATCTACTTCTGCATTTTTGAGTTTATTATAATCCTTTTTGGGGTTGGAAGGATAATTTAAAAAATCATCAGTTTGATTAAACTGTAAAGGATTTATAAAAATACTCACGATGACGTACTCGGTATGCGTGCGAGCTTGTTTGATTAATTCCATATGCCCATCGTGCAAAGCACCCATTGTGGGAACTAGCCCTATTTTCATTCCTTTTTTAGAAGCTTTTGACAATTCCTCTTCAAGAGATGTTAATTCATTTGTGTGGTACATAAAAGGAGTTAAAAAATCTATTATGGTTTTTGACAAAGAATTAATTAATAATGACGTAAAAATATCCTAATTTTACACTCTTTTAGGTAAAATAGTATAAAATATATTTGTTATGTCAAATTTTAAAATCTTATATGTTGCAAGTGAAATTAATCCTTTCCTTAAGACATCTGAGGTAGCCGATTTCGTTAGGAGCTTGCCACAAGCAATGTTAGAAAAAGGGATGGAAATTAGAATTCTTGTTCCTAGGTTTGGTTTGATAAATGAAAGGAAAAATAGATTGCATGAAGTGGTTCGACTTTCTGGAATAAATATCTCTATTGGAGATGAAGAAAAACCTTTGGTGATTAAGGTCGCTTCGATACCAAATGCTAAATTACAAGTTTATTTTATAGATAATGAAGATTATTTTCACAGAAAGGCGGTTTTTTATGATAAGGAAGATAATTTTTACAAGGATAACGATGAGCGCGCAATATTTTTCTGTAAAGGTGTTTTAGAGACAGTGAAAAAGTTAGGATGGGCTCCTGATGTAATTCATTGCAATGATTGGATGACGAGTTTGATTCCTTTGTATGTTAAGACCACCTATAAAAATGATCCAACTTTTCAAAATGCAAAAACGGTATTTACTGTGCATGATACTAAATTTAATCATGTGTTTGGAGATGACTTACTCGAAAAAGTTAAAATGATAGATATAGAGGACGGCATGTTAGATCTTTTGAAAACTGCAAATTTTGAAGGTTTCATCAAGATAGGTATGCAATATGCTGATGCCACAAGTAATGCAGACGGGCAAGCATCTGCGAGTTTTAAAGCACTGATTAAATCCCTCTCAGATGGGAATGATATCAGTGACATTAAGCAAGATGAAAATTTCGAGGAATCTTATTATAAATTGTACAATGAGCTTATTGGATAGGAGGAACTCCGTAATTATGGGATTACTCTTATTGCTTATTTTTTCCTGCGAACAAGATGAAAAAACCATTAATATCAATTTGAAAGGTATTACCAATACGAGTTATGCCGAATTTACCATACCTACGAGTGAAATTTTTATTGATAGTTTAAGGACAGATGATTCCGATTTTATTTTAGTTGGTGATTATGAAGATCCACTTTTGGGGTTATTGTCAGCTGAGGCGTATTTTGAAATTCAATATGATTCAGGTGCAGTTATAGGCGATACGTTATCTTTAGATTCAGTTGTTTTAAAGTTGAAAATCCAGGACCAGCTTATGGAAAATAATGTGGCATTTTTTAATATGGACCTTCTTGTATTGCGTGATTCCCTTTTTTCGCAAGCCGTCTATCTAGCCACAAAAAAATTAATGGTAGATAAAGCTATACAAAATGTAGCAAAAACTGTTCTTAAATCTGATAGTATGTTGACTTTCTCGGGAATGGATTTGGGATATTATTTATATGCACAATTAAAGGGTTTAGAGGAGAGTGATCAATACGGATTTCGCAGCGAGTTTGCATTTTTGCCAGCAGCTGAAAATGAGGCCCTGCTGTCCTTTAACTTGGCTTCTAAGGATACCAAAATCCTTGTCTATTCAAAAGATCCAAGAGACTCTTTGTTTGTCACTCAACTCAGATTTAATGGTATTCATTTTACTCAGCTGGAAAGGGACAAATCTAATACTGATCTGGCAGGAGTTTCAAATCTTGACAGTTTACAATTGGCTGATGATTACAGTATAATTAACCCTTTACAAGGCTTGTTTACGATGCTAGATTTTTCTGAGGTAATGCTTTTTTTGAATCAACTAGACAATTTTATTCTCAATAGTGTGGAGTTAGAAGTTGGCTTGACTGCGGCATCGATAGATCCAATATCAGATGTTAATTTTTACACTTTTAATGCGCATGGCGGTATAGATGGGAATGTATTTGCATCCCTCAACCTTGTTACTCAAGGTAATTTAGATTACGTTTCAACTTTCAATCAGGCTGCCAATGATTTCATACTCAGTGAAGAGAGCTTTATTGCCGGAGCAGGTGCTTTATCACCTCTTGTTTCCAAAATATCCGAATTAAATTATAACCCTATAATTACTTTGGCATTAGAGGATCAATATATTAGAAAGACTTTTTATGGAGAGGATCCTCTTGAAAAATTGGTTATGATTTCGGACGATAGATTAACTCTCAATCAATCATTTGTCAAAAGAGGATCAGTTATGGTTAAAATTTATTATACTCAATCAGAGTAATTCAAAGTGTGGAATTATAATCTTATCATAGGCAAAAATATACCTTCCGAGTGCTAATCAAAGGCTTAAGGAACTCCATACAGAGTATATGAAAGTTTCGGTATTATATTGATTGATAAGGAAATGAAGTTGTCTAAAAAATAAGTTAAAGCTAAAGACTTGGTAAAGGATTTTGGGGCTAATTAGTTAAATGCAGCTATTAGTATTGGTACACACGCTACCTACACATGGAATACCGAATGATGTAAATTTCCACCTTTTTTTTTCAGAAAACGGTAAAATATTCATAAGTTTTCAGTTTCAATTATTAACACCAAAACTTGAAAATCAAAGTAAATGACTGACAAAAGTATTTATTCAATAGTTTTTTTAGTTTGAAAAAATAGTGTAATCTCATTGGTTGGAGAAATCTCTAAATTCTAAACAGGAAGTTTAAGAACTCCAAGAGATTCGGTATTTATCAACCCTATTGTTCTTTCGATTTATAAAAAGGGTACGGGTAAGAGAAAGTTAATATAAAAGATATCTTAAGTTTTCTAAACCGATAGTTTACCAATTTTCAACTTATTACTCGAATTCTTACATATATCCGGTAAGAAAACACATGAATTTTTTAATAGAAAAATAGTTTTCATATTCATTATTATTTTTGCAACAACTTTTATAGTTAAAAATTATTTTCCTCATTAAATCAATTAGAATCTTATTTATTCATTTGGTTTTATACTTAATAAGGGTTTGATATTTTGAGAGATTTTCAAACCAGAGAATATATGTTTAGTTAATGGAACGGAATTATCAAACCTTTGAGTAGTTATGTTGGGCAGTTTAAAACTGATTTTATAAGATTGAATCAACACAATAGAATTTAATTCGATAGTATTTCTTCTTATTTTAAACTTAATCTGATTCTAAATTTTGTAGCCGAATAAGTGATTCTTTTGTAGACAATAGTTCAGCAGATACGTTAACGTTTTACTTCTCGATAAAATTTCTAATTCATTTGAACCTTAGCTAATTTGGGATCGTTATATTTGGGTTCCAAAAAAATGATTAATAATTCAAATAAATTATTTATGGAAATAATCTACTCAAAAAATGCACCAGATCCCATTGGGCCATACAGTCAGGCTGTATTGGTGAACGGCTTACTTTACATTTCGGGCCAAATTGCCATTAATCCTAAAACGCAAGAATTAATGACAGGGAGTATTGAGTCAGAAACTACCCAGGTTATGGAAAATATTGGTTCGATATTAAAGGAGGCTTCGACTGATTTTTCCAGAGTTATAAAATCTAGTATTTTCATCAAGAATATGAATGATTTTACTAGGATTAATCAAATTTACGGTAAATATTTCAATAAAAATTCTCCTGCCCGTGAAACTATTGAAGTATCAAAACTGCCAAAAAATTGTAATATAGAGATCTCATGCGTTGCTTCAGTACATTAAATGGTATAAAATAAGTACTATATGAGTCAAGTAAGGGTAAGATTTGCACCTAGTCCAACAGGGGGATTGCATATTGGAGGTGTGCGAACAGCAATTTTTAACCATCTATATGCAAAAAAAATGGGTGGTAAATTTATTTTAAGAATAGAAGATACTGATCAAGCACGATTTGTAGCTGAGGCAGAGGCTTATATTAAAGAAACGCTCTCATGGTGCAATATAAATCCTGAGGAAGGTCCGGATATTGGGGGTGATTACGGCCCGTACAGACAATCCGAAAGAAAAAGTATTTATCAGAGTTATACACAGCAGTTGATTGACGAGGGGAAGGCATATTATGCTTTTGATACTCGCCATGAAATTGATCAAATGCGTGAAAAGTTAAAAAATGCTGGAGTATTAAATCTTAATTACAATTCTGCTTCACGCAAGACCATGACCAATTCATTGACTTTATCAAAAAATGAAGTTAATGAAAAATTAGAAGCAGGGATACCTTACGTGGTACGGTTTAAAATGCCAGATAAAAGAGAGATCAGATTCTATGATTTGGTGAGAGGATGGGTATTGGTTCACTCCTCGACATTAGACGATAAGGTGATTTTAAAATCTGATGGACTCGCTACATATCACTTGGCAAATGTCGTAGATGACTATCTCATGAAAATTACACATGTCATTCGTGGAGAGGAGTGGCTTCCATCAGCTCCGCTGCATGTACTTTTATATGAAGCTTTTAATTGGGGATCAGATATGCCAGATTATGTACATTTGCCATTAATTCTGAAACCAGATGGTAATGGGAAGCTGAGTAAGAGATCAGCAGATAAGGGAGGGTTTCCTATATTCCCACTTAATTGGACCGACCCCTGCTCAGGAGAAATTTATGAAGGGTTTAGAGAAATGGGATTTTCCTCAAATGCGGTTGTCAATTTTTTGTCCTTGTTAGGCTGGAATCCGGGAGGAGATCAAGAGATTTTTGATTTAAAAGGACTCATTAAAAATTTTTCTATCGAACGCATAGGGAAGTCAGGTACAAAGTTTGATTTTGAAAAAGCGAAATGGTTTAATCAGCATTATTTAAAAACTATGAAGTTCGAAAGTTTGGCCCAGGTGGTAATAAAAGATTTACGTGATGAATATAGTATTGAGTGTTCTCCTCAACTAGGTAAACAGATTGTAGAATTATTTGTTCAAAGGGTAACCTTTTCGAGAGAATTTGCCAGTGCATCTCAGTTTATTTTTCATCAACCGCAATTATATGATCAAAAAGTGATTCATAAAAAGTGGAATGAGAAAAGCAAAAATGCACTGAATGTTTACGCCAATAAATTGGATGTCTTTTCTGATATAAATGGAGATGAGGCCCGGGAATTATTTCAAAGAACTATGGTCTCGATCCAAATTAATCCAAGTAAGGTTCTTCAATTGTTAAGAGTATCTATTATGGGGGAAGGATCTGGACCAGATTTAATGAAAATTATCGAAATTTTGGGACCTTTTGAAATATCAAAACGGATTCGAAATGCCATGGAGCAATTTGATTACATCAAAGCAGGTTTATTATGAAGAAAAAGCGAAAATTAAAGAAGCATCAGCAACCTCAAGTTCATGAAAAATTAAAGGGGTTTGAGTTGAAGATTGATAAATTAGGGAATATTAAGTCTAGTTTAAATATTGATAAAATTAATCAGTTTCTAAATGAGAATGTCAAGGATAAGAAGCTGACTGATCAAAATATTTCCGATAAAAAATTAAAGAAATAATCTTAATTTGATAATATAAATCTTTAAGTAGGAATTTTGTTTTCATGATAATAATGAGTCAGGCTCAATGATACAAATAGGAATTATAAGGGAAGAAAAGTCACCAGTGGACCATCGCGTTCCTATAACACCTGAACAGGCTGCTCAGATTGATACAGATTTCCCAGGTGCAAAGATAAAAGTTCAGAGTAGTAACACTCGTTGTTATCCTGATGACGATTATCTAAAGCGGGGCATTGAGATTGTCCCTTCTGTCATAGATTGTGATATTTTAATGGGTGTTAAAGAAGTGCCTATTTCTTCGTTAATTGTTGATAAAACCTATTTATTTTTTTCTCATACGATCAAAAAACAAGCATATAATCGAAATTTGTTACGTGCTGTTTTAGAAAAAAATATTCGTCTAATTGATTATGAGGCATTGATAAATGCGCAGGGCCATCGGGTTGTAGCGTTTGGAAGATGGGCGGGAATCGTAGGGGCTTACAATGCTATATGGACTTTTGGAGAGAGGTATATGTTGTTCTCTATAAAACGTGTTCATGATTGTTTTGATTTTGAAGATTTAAAGACTGAATTTTCAAAAGTGAAGTTACCTTCTATTAAAATTGTTATAACAGGGGGGGGGGCGAGTATCAAAAGGTGCCATGGAAGTTTTATTGGCGATGAATATCAAAATGGTGTCTCCTGCCGCTTTCATAGAGTGTGTATTTGATTTTCCAGTATTTTGCCAGCTTAACTCCAGAGATTATTGCAAACATAAGTCTGGGGAATCATTTGTCAGATCTTCTTTTTATGCTTCACCTGAAAATTATGAAGGTGATTTTTTAAAATATGCAAAAGTGGCCGATATATTGATTGCAGGGGCCTATTGGGATCCTAAGGCCCCGGTTTTATTTGAGAGGGCAGACATTTTAAAAAACAACTTTAAAATCAGAATAATTGCAGATATTACCTGTGATATTAAAGGTTCTATTCCCTCTACATTACGCTCATCGACAATTGATGAACCAATTTATGATTACAACCCAAGCGAAGATGTGGCAGAATTACCCTTAACTGATGAGGGTAATATAACGGTCATGGCCATAGATAATTTACCGTGTGAACTTGCAAGAGATGCTTCTGAAAGTTTTGGCAAGGAACTTATTTCCAATGTACTACCCTACTTACTAAGTAACGATACATTTGGTATAATTGGGAGGGCTACAGTTGCAGAGAAGGGTCGGCTATCAGATAAATATAGTTATTTAAAAGATTATGTCGAGGGTAATAAATAAGCCTTTTATTATTAAGACCAAAACTAGCCGTTCATAGAAACCAGAAATTCATCGTTGTTACGAGTCCCTTTCATGCGACTCAACAAGAATTCCATTGCCTCGGGACTGGTCATATCATTCATAAATTTACGTAAAATCCAAACACGACTCAGTTCTTCCTTATCCATCAAAAGATCTTCTCTTCTGGTTCCAGAACCAGGAACGTCAATGGCAGGATAAACCCGCTTATTGGATAGCTTTCTATCCAAAACGAGTTCCATATTGCCCGTTCCCTTGAATTCTTCAAAAATAACTTCATCCATTTTAGATCCAGTATCAATTAACGCAGTAGCTATAATGGTTAATGAACCTCCATTTTCAACATTCCGAGCGGCTCCAAAAAATCTTTTTGGTTTGTGTAAAGCATTGGCATCAACCCCACCTGATAGAATCTTTCCAGAAGAAGGAACAACGGTGTTATAGGCTCGGGCCAACCGTGTTAAGGAGTCAAGCAAAATCACGACATCATGCCCGCACTCTACCATTCTTTTTGCTTTTTCTAATACCATTGAGGCCACTTTAACGTGTCGCTCAGCTTGTTCATCAAAAGTAGAAGCGATAACTTCTGCCTTTACAGAGCGAGCCATATCGGTCACTTCCTCTGGTCGCTCATCAATAAGCAGTATGATTAGAAAGCATTCTGGATGATTTTCAGCGATCGCATTTGCTACATTTTTGAGTAACACTGTCTTTCCTGTTTTTGGTTGAGCGACAATCATCCCTCGTTGACCTTTTCCTATAGGGGCAAATAGATCGAGGATTCTGGTTGAATAATTATCAGATTTTGTGCTTAGATTAAGCTTTTGTTGTGGGAATAGTGGAGTCAAATACTCAAAAGCAACACGATCGCGAATTTCCTCAGTCGTCTTACCATTGACTGAGGACACTTTTAAAAGTGCGAAATATTTTTCACCGTCCTTAGGAGGTCTAATTTCGCCTTCGACTGTATCTCCTGTTTTTAGGCCAAAAAGTTTAATTTGTGAAGGAGAAACATAGATATCATCTGGAGAGGCTAAATAATTATAATCACTAGATCTTAAAAAGCCATATCCATCTTGAAGGATTTCAAGAACACCTTCGTTTTCGATAATGCCCTCAAAATTTTTAATATTTTTAAGATATTCTTCTTTTTTAGCGCGGGCTTCATCTCTAGCCGTATCTCGTTCATTTTTATCCCTTTTTTCGGGGATTTTTTCATTTTTTTCTTGATTTAAAGGCTTTTTATCTCTCGTTTTTACTTTTCCCGCTCGGACATTGGTCGTAGAAATTTGATTTTCTTTTTTGTCACTGCTTTTCAAATTCAGATCGAGTGATGCCAAAAGTTTTGATGTGCTATCCTTTTTTTCTGGGAGGCTAGAGGGCTCTTTTGGATTATTTGTTTTATTACTATTGAGATTTGTCGGTTGCTTTTTAGAAGTCGGTTTAATTTCTTTTTTAATGTTGGTCTGGCGTATCTCGCTATCAGGAAGGGTAGCTTGGATATCTAAAATTTTGTAAATAAGATCTTGTTTCGACTCTTTTTTGGCATTTTTCAGGCCAAGTCCTTCGGCGATTTCTACTAACTCAGAAAGTAACCGAACGGTTAATTCATCTAATGTGTGCATAAAAAGTAATCAGTGGATATAAATAACTCGATGTATTAAGGTTTGATCTGTCCTAGAATAGTTTGCGGTCAGATTTTTTTGGTTAGAGTTGCAATTATATAAGAAGCTGGGAATATATACAAATATTAAGGTTTTTTTATGGATGTACAAGATTGAGTTTGTTTATTTTCGTTTAATTGGCAAATAAGGTTTTCTTTGTAGTTTATTTGAGCAAATCAAGGAAATGCTAGTAGTACGCGAGATCAAAGAAAATTTTCAAGAATTTGTTGTAGGCCTTAAAAAAAGAGGATTTTTGGGGGTTGAGCAGCGTTTAAAGGAGATTATTGAATTAGATAATCAACGTAAGGAGGTGCTAAAATCACTGGATGAGACATTAAAATGTTCCAATCAACTGTCCAAGAAAATAGGTACTTTGATAAAGGCTGGGAATAGAGAAGAGGCTAAAAAAATAAAATCAGAAACATCCGAAATTAAAGGTTTTGGCAAGAATTTATCTAATAAATTGCAAGGTATCGAGAAAGTATTGAGAGATAAATTATATGAATTACCGAATATTCCAAACGTAAAGGTAGTTGCTGGTCAAAGCGAGGAAGATAATGAATTACTTTTTCAAAAAGGGGAATTGCCCCAATTAGAGGAATATAATCAACCGCATTGGGAGTTGATTAAGGATTATGATTTGGTTGATTTTAAGTTAGGAAATAAAATTACAGGAGCAGGTTTTCCTTTTTATAAGGCACAAGGTGCTCGATTGGTCAGGGGACTGATTAATTATTTCTTAGACAAAGGGATTGCCGCAGATTATCAAGAGGTTCAACCACCCATCTTGGTCAACGAGAGCTCAGGTTTAGCCACGGGTCAATTGCCTGATAAAGAGGGGCAAATGTACCATTTATCAGATTCTAATCTATACTTGATTCCGACGGCAGAAGTACCACTTACAAATATTTATAGAGATACGCTGTTAGCTGAAAATGATTTTCCTATTAAAATTATAGGTTATACACCTTGTTTGAGGAGAGAGGCTGGATCTTGGGGTGCTGATGTTCGGGGTCTCAATAGGCTTCATCAGTTTGATAAAGTAGAAGTAGTTCAGGTCTCAACATCAGAAAGCTCTTATGACGTTCTAGAAGAAATGAAACAATATGTAGAAGATATCATAGATTCATTAGAGTTACCTTATCGCATGTTAAGGCTTTGTGGTAAGGATTTAGGGTTCACGGCCGCGATTACTTATGATTTTGAAGTTTACTCTGGAGGCCAGAAAAAATGGTTAGAAGTAAGTTCGGTTTCAAATTTTGAGAATTATCAGTCAAATCGTCTGAAGCTGAGATACAAAACTCAAAAGGGAGATAAGAAACTTGCACATACATTAAATGGAAGTGCATTGGCTGTACCGCGTATTTTAGCAGCCATACTTGAAAATAATCAAGATAGTAAAGGTATTAAAATGCCTTCGGTATTACATCCTTATTTAGGGTTTGATTTTATTGAAAAATAAATTAGATTATGTTTTAACACTCTTTATTTGAGGGGGTTTTAATTTAAGTGAAGATTAGCGAATCAGGGGTTGAATTTGATTTTTGAAGACCTATTTGATTTTAATTTGAAGAGATTTTTTTAATTTTAACCCTATGATTTCGATCAGGAAAGGGCTGAAAAAAGATTTAGTTCAAGTTTTAGACCTCATCAAAGAACTGGCTATTTACGAAAAAGCACAGCATAAAGTTGAAAATAGTGTCGCTCAAATGGAAGTGGACGGCTTTGGTGAATCAGCTATTTTTGATTTTTATGTTGCAGTCAATGAAGATTTTATTGTCGGAACAGCTATTTATTATACGCGGTATTCCACCTGGAAAGGAAGGCAGCTGTATTTGGAGGACCTTGTGGTAAAAGAGTCTTTGAGAAGACAAGGGATTGGCAAAATGCTATTTGATGAAGTCCTAAAAACAGCAAAAGCTACACAATGTACAGGAATGATGTGGCAGGTTCTCGATTGGAACGAGGGTGCAATTAATTTTTATAAGAAATACTACCCCACTAACTTTGGAAATGAATGGATTAATTGTAATATAGATTTTTAAACCTCCTCCAAAAGTGTCACGAATAACAATACCTTTTGACCAAACTTAGCTATCAGCTTGTTTTTTAGTAATGCCCTTTATTGGCCGAATATCGTCGAACATCAGTGATATTCATAGTGGTAAATTGAACTGCATAAGTAGTTCCCGATGTATCAGGATTTTCATTAATTAGTTTCAATATGCGATGATCACTTAAAGTATTGGGTTTTAAGAATTTCTACTATATGTACTTTTTTCACCCACTCAAGCCATTCAGCTTCGATTAGAGTTTCTAATTTAATGTTATATTATAAATGAGCATATAATTTTAATGACTTAGTGAGATACCAAAGTTATTTAAAGTTTCAATGTCGGTATCATAAATAAAGTAGAATGTGGATTTAATTTTAAAGTATCTGCCTTTGTTATTTATCATAGACAGGTACCATGGCATATTGGGGTTATAAAAATGATGACAAGTATATTTTCTTCAATTAAACTATTTATCAATATCACTCTTTAATTGGATCGGAATTTTTCAATTCATGCAAATAAGGATGAAAATCATAATCAATTGGAAATTGTGAGCATATCCTACTTTTAAAACTATTTAATATCAAGTAGAGGGGGATTAAAAGTATTACGCGAAAAGTAAGGCATTCTGGAAATAAATCCGAAATGACACCAATAGAGTAAAACTTATGTGTCAAAGTTGGAATAATAAATGTTAGTCTTAATTTCTTGATTTGCTTAGGTAATTATAAAAAGGGAAGGATTATTTATCCTCATAAAGAAGTGGTAAAAGGATATTTATAATGATCTTTAGACAAAAGTCATCAAGGTTCAAAAGGGCAATAATTCTTGGAATAGTGCGCAAAAATTTTCTGAGGATGAATTCATCAGATTATATGAGTTATCAATTTGAAATGAGGAATGAGGATAATTTGAAAGGTAGGACGCAACAAGAAGTTGCTCCTCAATCTGTTCAAAGAGTCAGGTTTTTTGTTTGGTCAACCAAAAAAAGCTGTCGAAAATATTTTAAATTATTTATTTAAATACAATTACGATTTTAATTTAATGTCATTTCTCCTGACCAAAAATAGAACCTTTAATTCGAAGATTCGACATGGACATAAGATCTCTTTTGTCTTCCTTTTTTAAACTCTACTATTCCGTCAGTAAGTGCAAACAATGTATGATCTTTGCCCATTCCGACGTTGTTTCCAGGATGATGCTTGGTTCCGCGTTGACGGATGATAATATTTCCGGCAATAGCTTGTTGTCCACCAAATATTTTTACACCTAATCGTTTGCTTTCAGATTCTCTGCCGTTGTTCGAACTGCCTGCTCCTTTTTTATGTGCCATTTTTGATAATTATTTTATATCTTCTATCAGTATTTTTGTAAATTGTTGCCGATGCCCATTTTTTGTACGATAGCCCTTGCGTCTCTTCTTTTTGAAAACGATAACTTTTTCTCCTTTGACATGCTCTAGTACTTCTCCGGATACTTTAGCATTTTTTATAGATGGTGTACCTACTTTCACTTTTCCATTATTTTCGATGAGAAGTACTTGAGAAAACTTTAAAGAAGTTCCAACTTCAGCATCAATCAAAGGGGCATATATAAATTTATTTTTTTCTACTTTAAATTGCTTTCCAGCAATTTCGACTATCGCGTACATTTTTATCAGTTTAAAAAAGAGTGCAAATATAGGATTTTAGATTTAAAACCCAAAAGGTTTGCCCTTACAATAATTCATATTAGTTGTGGATAATTTTTTTTTATTTTTTTTTATTTTTTTTAACATCATTGAGGGCTGAAATAGATGCAAGTTTTTTTATTTTAATTACCGTTAAACTGTTTTAAATCAATGGGATATGTACTTATCCACAGTATTTATTACCTTTTACACTCTGTTGAAATGGATTTGTTTTTTAGGTATGATTTGGACAGATTTGTATACGGAGTTAGATAAAGTAAATCACCACAATACTTTTGTTTACACAACTGACTTTGTATACACAAATTTTAAATAGTCCGTAATTTTAACACCATCACTCTGTAACTTAATATTTGAGTGTAGAGGATAATATTGCCGTCGTAATAAATTTAACACAATCAATGAGTAATACTAATCAATGAGAAACACTAGAAGAAAATGAGTAACCTAGAAGAAGTAGAATTAAAAAATGAACCAATTTTAAAAGAGAACAGCAATAGATTTGTTCTTTTCCCGATTGAGAATGACGATATTTGGAGTTATTATAAAAAAGCAGAAGCAAGTTTTTGGACAGCCGAAGAGATAGACCTGGGGCAAGACTTAAAAGATTGGGCTACTCTGACGAGAGATGAACGACATTTTATCAAGCATGTTTTGGCTTTTTTTGCAGCAAGCGACGGCATTGTTAATGAAAACTTAGCGGAAAATTTTGTTTCAGAGGTACAATATACTGAAGCAAAATTCTTTTATGGGTTTCAGATTGCCATTGAGAATATTCATTCTGAAACTTATTCACTACTGATAGACACGTACGTAAAAGATGTTAAAGAAAAGGATGGACTCTTCAACGCATTAGAAACTATGGACTGTGTAAAGAAAAAGGGAGATTGGGCACTGAGATGGATTGATAAGGGTAATTTTGCGGAAAGATTAGTTGCTTTTGCAGCCGTCGAAGGTATCTTTTTTTCAGGAAGCTTTTGCTCTATATTTTGGTTGAAAAAAAGGGGTTTGATGCCGGGTTTAACTTTTTCAAATGAATTAATCTCTAGAGATGAGGGGTTACATTGTGATTTTGCTTGTTTGCTATACAACAACCATCTAAATAATAAACTTAGTGAAGAAGCCATTCAAACCATCATTTCGGATGCTGTAACAATTGAAAAAGAATTTGTAACAGATGCGTTGCCAGTTAGATTAATCGGAATGAATGCTGAATTGATGTGTCAATATATAGAATTTGTTGCAGACCGGCTTTTAATGGAATTGAATTGTTCCAAAATATACCATTCAACGAATCCATTTGATTTCATGGAGATGATTTCTCTTCAAGGGAAGACGAATTTTTTTGAAAAAAGAGTCGGAGAATATCAAAAAGCAGGGGTTTTGAATTCTGAAAATGACAATGATAAATTCAGTCTTGACCATGACTTTTAATAGAAATATGATATTAGGAAATTAATCATGCTAGTACTAAAGAGAGACGGCCGGAGAGAATCAGTTAAGTTTGATAAGATTACTGCGAGAATTGAGAAGCTATGCACAGGACTCAACAGAGATTTTGTAGAGCCAGTTAAGATTGCCCAAAAAGTTATAGATGGCCTTTATGATGGAGTAAGTACTGTTCAATTAGACGACTTAGCAGCTGAAATTGCAGCATCTATGACTACGCGGCACCCAGACTTTGCCAAACTAGCTGCGAGAATTGCAATATCTAATTTACACAAAGTAACTTCAGGATCTTTCTCTAATACGATGAAACATATGTATACATATGTGGATGAGAAAACAGGAGAAAATGCACCTTTACTCTCTTCAATGACTTACGGGGTAATAAAAAGAAATGCAAAAAAATTAGACGAGGTAATAGATTATGAACGTGATTTTAACTATGACTTTTTTGGATATAAAACCCTAGAAAGGGCTTATTTAATGCGGTTGAACGGTAAAATTGTAGAACGTCCTCAACACATGCTGATGCGGGTATCTTTAGGTATTCATGGAGAAGATATACAAGCAGCCATAGAAACTTACGATTTAATGTCAGAGAAGTGGTTTACACACGCTACGCCTACTTTATTCAACGCTGGAACTCCAAAGCCACAGCTTTCCTCATGTTTTTTGTTAACGATGCAGGATGATAGCATAGATGGAATATATGATACGTTGAAGCAATGTGCAAAAATATCACAATCTGCCGGAGGTATCGGCTTGAGTATTCATAATGTGAGAGCAACTGGGGCATACATCAAAGGAACTAACGGAACTTCGAATGGTATTATTCCTATGCTCAGGAATTTTGATATGACCGCAAGGTATGTCGATCAAGGAGGAGGTAAAAGAAAAGGAAGTTTTGCTATTTATTTGGAACCATGGCATGCAGATATTTTTGAATTTCTTCAATTGAAGAAAAATCATGGGAAAGAGGAGTTGAGGGCAAGAGATCTGTTTTATGCGATTTGGATTTCAGACCTATTTATGCGTAGAGTTGAAGAGAATGGAGATTGGTCACTTTTCAGTCCCAATGAGGCGAAAGGTTTAGAAGTTAATTACGGCGAGGGATTTGAGAAATTGTATAAGAAATATGAGCAAGAGGGAAAAGCACGAAGGGTAGTAAAGGCTCAGGATCTTTGGTTTGAGATCTTAGAGTCTCAAATTGAAACCGGTACCCCTTATGTTTTGTATAAGGATCACGCAAACAGGAAGTCTAATCAAAAGAATTTAGGTATTATCAAGTCCAGTAATCTCTGTACTGAGATTATCGAATATACATCAAAAGATGAAGTTGCCGTTTGTAATCTGGCCTCTATTTCTCTTTCTAAGTTTGTAAAAGAAGATAAAACTTTTGATCATGAGAAACTTTATCAAATCACCAAAGTAGCGACCAAAAATCTCAATAAAGTAATAGACGTTAATTATTATCCAGTAAAGGAAGCAAAGACTTCAAATATGAGGCACCGGCCGATAGGTTTGGGAGTGCAAGGTTTGGCAGATGCATTCGTGATGATGCGACTTCCTTTTGAATCTGAACAAGCACAGCGCATCAATAGAGAGATTTTCGAAACCATCTATTTTGCCTCCATGGAAGCCTCCATGGAGCTTGCGCAGGTCGAAGGATCATATCAAACATACAAAGGGTCACCGGTTTCCAAAGGAATATTCCAATTTGATATGTGGGGAGTTACGCCCAACTCGGGTCGATGGGATTGGTATGATCTGAAGCAAAGAGTAAAAAAGTATGGAGTCAGAAACTCCTTGTTAGTAGCGCCTATGCCTACGGCCTCTACTTCACAAATACTTGGGAATAATGAATGTTTTGAACCCTTTACTTCTAATATGTATGTCCGTAGGGTGTTGTCTGGTGAGTTTATTGTAGCCAATAAGTATCTTATGCATGACTTGATTGGTTTAGGACTCTGGGATGATAATATGATGAACAAAATTAAAGCTGAAAATGGCTCCATACAAAATATAGCAGAGATTCCAGATGATATCAAGAAGCTATATAAGACTGTTTGGGAGATTTCTCAGAAAACTATCATTGACATGTCTGCTGACCGAGGGGCTTACATTTGTCAAAGTCAAAGTTTGAATATCCATTTGATGAACGCTAACTTCGGAAAAATGACATCTATGCATTTTTACGCTTGGAAAAAAGGGTTAAAAACAGGAATGTACTATTTGCGAACGAAAGCGGCTACTGATGCCATTAAATTTACTGTAACTAAAGAAGAAAATACTCAACCCAAAGTAATGTCAATCAAAAAGACTGACCAAAATCAGCAAGCCATACAATGCTCGTTAGATGATCCAGAGGGATGCGAAATGTGCGGAAGTTAATTTCAATAAATTACAACAACGCGGAATTGCTCATTTATAGCTTTTCCATTTCTTTATCGACCTTTAGCGAATCCCTTTTGAAGATCATCAACGATTTCTGGGTTCAGTAGTGTAGAAGTATCACCCAAATTTTCAGTATCTCCACTTGCAATTTTTCGCAATATTCTTCTCATAATTTTTCCAGAACGAGTTTTGGGTAATCCTTTGACAAATTGAATTTTATCAGGTCTGGCTATTGCACCAATTGTTTTCGTTACTAGATTTCTTATTTCCCCGATTAATTTATCGTTTTGGATGATTCCATCATAGGTCATTACATATGCATGTAAGGCATTTCCTTTGATATCATGAGGAAACCCAACTACTGCGCTTTCAACGATGTCCTCATGTTCATTAATTGCATTTTCTATAGGAGCTGTGCCAAGGTTATGTCCAGAAACAATTATTACGTCATCTACTCTTCCCGTGATCCTATAATTTCCTTTTGAGTCTCTCAGGGCACCATCTCCTGGAAAATAATAACCAGGGTAGGCAGAGAAGTAGACATTTTTGTAGCGTTTATTATCACCATAGATAGTTCTAGCCAAGGAAGGCCATGGTTGTTTTATTGCTAAAATCCCTTCAGCTTTGATTTCAGTAATCTCTATTCCATCGCCATTCAATAAAACGGGTTGAATTCCGGGTAAGGGAAGGGTCGCAAATGTGGGTTTATCCTTGGTTATACCTGCTAAAGAGGAGATCATTATTCCACCTGTTTCTGTTTGCCACCAAGTATCAACTATTGGACATTTATTTTTACCAATATTAATATTATACCAGTGCCATGCTTCTTCATTAATGGGCTCCCCAACCGTACCTAATATTTTTAGACAGCTCAGATCATGGCTAGTAACAAAAGACAATGGGTGTTTTGCTAATGCTCTAATTGCTGTTGGAGCAGTATAAAATTGCGTAACTTTATGTTTCTCACAGATTTCCCAAAATCTGCCGAAGTCCGGGTAGCTGGGTATACCTTCAAACATAACTGTAGTGGCTCCTGTTGTCAATGGACCATAAACAATGAAACTATGACCTGTGATCCATCCAATATCTGCCGTACACCAATAAATATCGTTGGGTCTATACTGAAATACATTTAAAAAAGAATAAGTACTATAAACCATGTAACCACCACATGTGTGGACCATTCCTTTGGGCTTTCCGGTAGAGCCAGAAGTATATAAAATGAAAAGTATATCTTCAGAATCCATCACCTCTGCAGGACAGGAGTCATCCACTTTTGCTAATTCTTCATGCCACCATAAATCTCTACCTTTTATCCATTCAACGGTTTGCCTGGTTCTTTTAAAAATAATTGATTTTTTAATGGAAGGGCAAGTCTTTAAGGCATTGTCAGCAATATCCTTCAATGGTATTATCTTGTCTCCTCTTAATCCTCCATCAGAAGTCAACAAGACCTTACATTTAGAATCGTTTATTCTTGCTGCCAATGCTCTTGAAGAAAATCCCGCAAAAACTATAGAATGAATAGCACCAATTCGTGCACATGCGAGTGCAGCTATGGGAAGTTCAATAATCATAGGCATGTAAATACAAACACGATCTCCTTTAACCACACCATTGTTTTTTAAAACATTGGCAAAGGCACAAACTTTGCTGTATAGCTGTCTGTAGGTAATGTGCTTTGCTTTAACCTTGGGATCATTGGGCTCCCAAATAATGGCAGTTTGATTTCCTTTTGTAGCTAAATGGCGATCCAAACAATTTTCTGTAATGTTTAATTTACCTCCTACAAACCATTTTGTCTCAGGAACACTCCAGTCGTAACTTAATGTTTGGTCCCATTTTTTCTTCCAGTAAAAATCTTTGGCAATTTCATCCCAAAATTTTGAAGGATTTTCAATACTTTTCTGATATGCTTTATGATAATCTTCGATAGATTTTATTTGTAATGCCATAGTATTTCTTAATGGTTATGAGCTGCTCCTGCACCACTCGGTATTCTGATATTTTCGACAATTTTTTGAACCTCTTTTGGTGGATCAGGAGTAAACTTTGAGACGATGATTGAAACTATGAAATTCGCTATCATGGCAACGCTTCCAAATCCTTCAGGGGATACACCAAGCCACCAACACTCTTGGTTACCTCCAAGCCACCAACCAAACTTGAATTTGGTTATGTAAAAGAGCATTAATAGAATTCCGACAATCATTCCAGAAATAGCTCCTTGTTTGTTCATTTTTTTATAAAAAATTCCAAGAATTATCGCAGGAAAGAATGAAGCTGCCGCCAATCCAAAAGCTAGAGCGACTACAGCTGCGACAAAACCTGGTGGGTTGACTCCAAAGTAACCCGCGACACAAACAGCTACGACGGCAGCAACTCTTGCTGAAATCAATTCTCCCTTTTCCGAGATCTTTGGATTGATCATCCTCTTAATTAAATCATGGGCAACAGAGGAAGAGATAACTAATAATAACCCGGCTGCTGTAGACAAAGCGGCAGCCAAACCCCCAGCTGCTACTAGGGCAATTACCCAATTAGGAAGATTAGCTATTTCTGGATTCGCCAAAACCATAATGTCACGATTTACTTCAAGTTCATTTAATTCTCTGCTCGCTACGTATTGAATCACTTGGTCTTGATTTTTATCAGTAAAAGTAATTAAGCCAGTGGCTTCCCATTTTTTAAACCAATCAGGCATGTCAACGTACTTTTTATTGCTGACCGTTTCTATCAAATTCGCTCTTGAAAATACGGAGATAGCTGGAGCGGTTGTATATAATATTGCTATAAAGAGCAATGCCCATCCCGCTGATTTACGGGCATCAGCCACTTTTTTTACCGTGAAAAATCGTACAATTACATGGGGTAATCCTGCGGTACCGACCATTAATGCTGCAGTTATGCAGAAAACATCTAGCATAGATTTATTCCCTTTAGTGTAAGCTGAAAAGCCTAAATCTTTGTGTAGATCGTCTAGTTTATCTAATAAATAAATACCATTTTCATCTGTACTCCCGAAACCTAATTGTGGAATGAAATGACCTGTCATCTGTATAGAAATAAAAATGGCAGGCACCATAAATGCAAAAATTAAGACACAATATTGTGCTACTTGAGTGTAGGTAATTCCTTTCATTCCACCTAAAACGGCATAGAATAATACGATTACCATTCCTATTATCACACCAGTTAAAATATCTACTTCCAAAAACCGTGAAAAAACAATACCAACGCCTTGCATTTGTCCGGCTACATAGGTGAAAGAGACTAATAATGCACAAAAAACAGCAACGCTTCTTGCGGTATTGGAATAATATCTATCCCCTATAAAATCAGGTACCGTAAATTTCCCAAATTTTCTTAAATAAGGTGCCAACAACAACGCCAATAACACATAACCGCCTGTCCAACCCATTAAATAAACAGAACCATCATATCCCTCAAAAGAAATAATTCCTGCCATTGAAATGAATGAAGCTGCAGACATCCAATCAGCAGCAGTTGCCAATCCATTTGCTAAAGGTGATACACCACTTCCTGCTACGTAAAAATCCTTCGTGGATCCTACCTTTGACCAAATTGCAATTCCGATATATAATGAAAAGGTAATTCCTACTATAATCCAGGTCCAGATTTGAATGGTCATTTTGTATTTATTTAAAAATTATCATCTTCATGAAATCCGAATTTTTGATCTAATTTATTCATGAGTCTGATGTAGACAATAATTAATATAACAAAAGTATAAATGGCTCCTTGTTGCGCAAACCAAAATCCAAGTTTAAAGCCAGCTATTTTTACTTCATTTAATTGGGTTACAAAAATGATGCCCGCCCCAAAGGAGACAAGAAACCAGATTGTCAATAAAAAAACCAAATATTTGAGATTATGTTTCCAGTATTCTTTCATCTATTTTAAATAAGTTGCTAATATATTGAGTTGAAATCTAAAAAGAAGTAAAAACCTAATTTTCTATTTATTTCAAGATAATGATAATAAAAAGAGGATCACTTTTTAAGGATTGCATTTTGTGTTAATCAAATAAAAAAAATTGATAAGGGATATATTCAAGATTGATCTTTTCATATAATTCTTAACCTTATAGATGATTTAGATTAGGACTATCTTTTAGAATGTGGCCGTAAAGAGATCGATTTAAGTAGATTTAATGTAATCCTAATTTAAAAATACAATTCTGTTAAAATAGCCGATAAGGTAGCAATAATGCTGATGGCAATTTTATTCATTCTGAATCGGTGTCCTGGGCTAGACTCCACAAAAATAGTAGTCGAAATATGTAAAAAAGCACCGCTTACAAAAGCAAACAAAAGATTTAATTCTTCCTCAGATAAAGTTAAATAGCTATTAGCTAAGGCACCGATCGGTGAAGCCAGACTAAATATAGTTAATACCGTCCATTGCAACCGGGAAAACTTTGATTTCTCCTTAAAGATTACCATGAGGGCAAAGGCTGCTGGGGCTTTATGTAGAATGATACCAAATAACAAGGTATAAGAACTGTTTTGTTCATGTAATGGGGAATCATGAGTAAGTAAAGCACCTTCCATTAAAGAATGAA
This sequence comes from uncultured Marinoscillum sp., assembly GCA_902605755.1. Classification (GTDB taxonomy): domain Bacteria; phylum Bacteroidota; class Bacteroidia; order Cytophagales; family Cyclobacteriaceae; genus UBA4465. Next base: position 52,184 of record CACLDR010000001.1, read on the forward strand.
CGATTAGACCAATAAGCACATAATATTTTGATCTAATCGATTTTTGTTCATGAATATGACCATGTTCCACACCTGAGGTAAAATACTCTAGAAATTGTTGGAAGAAAAAGCCTAGCAATATGACCAAGCCAATTTTGGTAGGATTCGAGGATAACGCAAAGAGCTCAGGGAATATATGTATGACAGTGATAGAAAATAAATAGGATCCTCCAAAAATTAACGGCATGAAAATATTGTCAGGCTTGTACTTAAATGGAATTGTTGCCCAGCCTCCGATAAAAGTTCCTATGATTAACAAGATGATTGTGAGTATCACAGAGTTTTTTTATTTCGTTAAAATTGTAGCTGATTTAATCCCATCGCTTATGATATATTCAGGACCTGCCTCACCCTGATATACTAGCAACGCATCTAGGTGGGTATCTGCTTTGAGAATTGCCATCGATGTTTCAATATCTAGCACCATAAAGGCTGTCGCGTATGCATCAGCTAGCATGCAATTGGATGCAAAAACAGATGCGCTTAGGATGTTTTTTTTACCTATATTCCCCGATCTGGGATCAATGATATGAGTATATATTTTATCACCTACACGATAAAAATTCCTGTAATTGCCCGAGGTAGCGACAGATCGATTCTCTAGACTGATTACTGCAAAGGGGGGTTGGTGATCTTCAGATTCAATTAATGGGTCTTGAATCCCAATTTTCCAAGCTTCACCTCTGTCATTGGTTCCAAAAGCTCTCACTTCTCCTCCAATTTCTATCATTGCATGTTTAATATTTTTGGATTTTAAATAATCAGCGATAACATCCACAGCATATCCCTTAGCTACGGCACTTAAATCAAGATAAGCTCCCTTGGGTAGGGTAATAAATGAAGAATTAAAATTAATTTTTGAGAAACCTACGAATTGAAGTAAAGAATCAATAAGGTATTGATCCAATATTTTTGAGGTTTTATTTGGACCAAAACCATAGGCATTTACAAGTGGACCTATGGTGGGGTCAAAAGCCCCTTTGGTAGCCGAATGGACTTCTTTACAGGTCATAAGGACGGGATAAAAAAAAGGATTTTCGAAGACTAAGCTACCGGATTGATTTAATCTTGAAATTTCAGATTCAGGAATATAGGTAGATAATGATTGATTGAATTTTTTTAGAACAGAATCTATTTGGGTTTTATAATTGATGAGCTCATAAGTTTTATATTTTACATTATAGGTAATGGCACCCATGGTTGATCCTGATATTTCATTCATCAATAAGTCATCATTTTCATTTTTTATGAGCTTTATAAGTAGTATGATTGCTGCAAAGAATAAGAGCAGTCTCTGAGTTTGTTTGCGTTTGTCAATATTCAATTTGATTTTTTTTACAATATTAGTAAGACCTGATTAAAATGTTCAATCGTTATATTTGTTTTCTATTGGTTAAATATGAGAGAAGATTATTTAAAATCAGATGATAAGGAATTTTCATCTGTTGACAAAGAAATAGAAAAAGCTTTAAGGCCCCTAAGTTTTGATGACTTTGCTGGTCAGGAAAAGATAGTTGATAATTTAAAAATATTTGTTCAAGCAGCCAGTCAACGATCGGAACCTCTCGATCATGTGTTGCTTCATGGACCCCCGGGGCTAGGTAAAACAACACTTTCTCATATTATTGCCAATGAGTTAGGTTCAAATATTAAAATAATAAGCGGTCCAGTACTGGATAAGCCAGGTGAATTGGCAGGTCTTTTAACAAATCTCGAGGAGCGAGATGTATTGTTTATTGACGAGATTCATCGATTAAATCCGATAGTTGAAGAATATCTATATTCTGCTATGGAGGATTATAATATTGATTTGATGTTGGATTCTGGTCCTAATGCGAGAACTGTACAAATTGGATTAAATCCGTTTACACTTATTGGTGCGACGACCCGCTCGGGATTATTGACTGCACCCTTGCGATCTCGTTTCGGAATAAATGCGAGACTGGAGCATTATGATGCTAAGCTATTGACCCAGATTGTCGGAAGGTCTTGTGATATTTTAAATTGTAAATTTCATCCTGATGCTACCTTTGAGATAGCGAGAAGAAGTCGGGGAACCCCAAGAATTGCTAATAATTTATTAAGACGAACTCGAGATTTTGCACAAATAAAAGGAGACGGATCGATTACACTTACCATTGCTAAGATGGCATTGACCGCATTAAATGTTGATAATCATGGATTAGATGAAATGGATAATCGTATTTTATCGACTATTATTGATAAATTTAAGGGGGGGCCTGTGGGTTTGTCAACCATAGCCACGGCTTGTGGTGAGGAGGCAGAAACCATAGAAGAGGTTTATGAACCTTTTTTAATTATGGAAGGCTTTTTGAAGCGAACGACTCGAGGTCGCCAAGCGACTGAATTAGCTTATAAGCATTTGGGATTGATACCTCCAACACAAACAAATACGTTATTTTGAGGATCCTAAGTTTTCCATTTAATTGGATTATTGTGGAAATTGCTCGAAAGAAGTTAACAGATAATGTTTTGAGCTTATGAAGTCTCATCGAGACCTTGTTAAGGAGATAGCATTAGATTTGGGTTTCTCCTACTGTGGAATTTCAAAGGCTGACTTTTTATCAGACGAAGCCAAGAATCTAGATACCTGGTTAAAAAGAGGTTATCAAGGGAAGATGGATTATTTAGAGCATCACTTTGATAAACGATTAGATCCTCGAAAACTTGTGCCGGGCGCTCAATCCGTGATATCTCTCATGTACAATTACGCACCAAAAAAAGATGAAACCGATAATGCACCCTATAAGATTGCTCGTTACGCCTATGGGAAAGATTACCATTTTGTTATTAAAGATAAATTGGTTGAATTTATGGATCGAATGAAGGTAAGTATTGGAAATATTGAGGGGCGCGTTTTTGTTGATTCTGCACCTGTTCATGAGCGGGCATGGGCTTCAAAAAGTGGTTTGGGTTGGATTGGTAAAAATACGTTACTAATCAATAAAGATTCGGGGAGTTACTTTTTCTTGGCAGAGTTAATTTTAGATTTAAAATTGGAGTCTGATGGGCCTATCAAAGATTACTGTGGCACCTGTACCAAATGTATGGACGCTTGTCCAACAGATGCGATTGCAGAGCCTTATATAGTCGACGGGAGTCGTTGTATTTCTTATTTAACCATTGAATTGAAGGATGAAATTCCTACCGAATTCCGTAATAAAATGGAAGGATGGACCTTTGGTTGTGACATTTGTCAAGAGGTTTGTCCTTGGAATAGATTTTCACAACCACACAAAGAATCTCAATTCGCCCCCCAAGGCTGGGAAGAATTATCAAAAACTGAATGGGAGGAAATGACAGCCGCAGTTTTTAGTGATGTTTTTAAAAAATCACCTGTTAACAGAACAAAATTCAAGGGATTAAAGCGCAATATTTCATTTATAAAGAACACAGATAGATGACTTAAATTGTCCTGAGTCTTTTTTTAGGATCAATAACTTTATTGGAATGCCATAAGGATCAACCACTACAGTATTCCATGATACCCTCTTTAATTCGGATAAAGATTTCAAGTTGATCTTCTAAATTTTCTTCTAAAAGGGTAATTCTAAAGCCTAAAAGTGGAGAATGGAAAGCTGAGATAGGAACTACGCAAACTTGCTTAGCAGCCAATAAATAATATATAAAGCGCTGGTCCAAGGGCATTGCCGGATTTATCCAACTTGTCAGTAGCTGCTTAATTTTTGGATCCCTTATGCTCAGTTGCTGTTCTGGTTTAAGTGCACCTTCTTTAAAGATGATTGTATTATAGAAAGCTCCGTTGGTAAGGTTGATATTGACGTAAGGGATATTAGAAAAAAAATCATAGAGTTTTTTGCTTCTTTCAGCGATATTTTTATTAGTTTTTTTTAAGAAAAGGTTATATCGAGGATCAGTCATGATTTTCGGAATCGCCAGTTGTGGCAGTGTTGTTGAACTGACCTCAATCATTTTGGCAGAATCTATAGTTTGACAAAGCTTATTGAATTCATCATCCTGATCTCGATTGTAGTATTCTGCCCATCCACATCTAGCTCCTGGCCAAGGAACTTCCTTAGAAATCCCTTTAAGCGATATACCAGGCACTTGTTCAATAACTTTTGCCATCGGAGCGGTAAGTGCATCATTATAAATAATATTTTCATATATTTCATCAAAAACCAAGAAAAGGCTGTATTTTTTGGCAATGGCTACTATAGCTCTTAAGATTTTTTCAGGGTAGACCATGCCAGTCGGATTATCAGGATTTATAACCAATATACCCACTATATTTGGATTGTATTGTACTTTATTACTTAAATCTTCAAGATCTGGATACCATTCATTTTCTGGATCAAGATTATAAGTTATTGGTTGGTGATTGGCATGGGCTGCTTCTGCGGAGGAATGGGTTGAATAGGCAGGTGAGGGGCCTATCACTCGAGCCGTAGGCAGGAGGTATTGGTAAATTTTCGCAATGGCATCTCCAAGTCCGTTAAAAAAGGTGATGTCCTCTGCGCTGATTTGAGCACCTTTTAATAGATTAGTTTTATGAGCAAGAAAGGTACGCGTCTCTATAAGTCCTTTGGAATGACTGTATCCATAAGTAGTGTTATGTTTCGATAGGTTAATAATAATATCTTTGATCCATCCAGGAAATGGTCGATGCTTCTGAATGGGATCACCTATATTTTCCCAATAAATTCGATGACCAAGTTGTTCTAGCTGCTCCGCCTTTCGTACGATTCCTCGAATTTCGTAGGTGAGTTCATCAGCACCTTCACGAAGTAATTTCTGCCTCATATTTAAATAAAAATATTAATGTATTAATTTTTTTAATTCATAAAAATAATATCTTTATTATGGCTCTTGCCTAATTTATAATTATTTGAGGTATTTGCCCTCTTTTAAGTTGTATCTACAGAATTGTACCTGCAAGGCTCCATTGAACAAAGCAATGTTTTCGCTGGGTTTCAAATGTAATTTTTTGAGTGCTGGGACATTTGAGCTCAATATCCAAGCATTGAAACCTGAAAAATTTTTTTTGAAGGTATCACCCATTTTTTTGTATAGGTTATCCACCTCGTCTCCAATTCGTTTACCATAGGGAGGATTAGTGATGATCATGCCTCTTTGAAATTTTGGTATAAAGTTTTCAAAAGCTATATGTTTGATCTGAACATCACGTCCCATCCTAAGTTTTTTCAAGGTTTTTTTAGCTTGGGCAACTGCATCACCATCTATATCTCCACCAGTGATCATCAAGGGAGTACTTCTGATTTTACTTTGCGCTTCTGCTTTGATGCGATTCCACATTAGGGGTTGAAAGTTATTCCAATTTTTAAAACCAAATTCGTTTTGATTTATTTGAGGGGGGATATTTAATCCCATAAGCACTGCTTCGATAATGATCGTCCCGGTCCCACACATTGGGTCAATCAGAGGTATGCTTTTATTCCAATTTGCGAGTTTTAAAAGACCTGCAGCCATTACTTCATTTAGTGGTGCTTGATGTCCGTGTTCCCTGTATCCACGTTGATTGAGGAGTCGACCAGAACTATCTAATGAAATCGTGAATTTGTCTTGATAGGCATGTAAGTTGAAAAGTATATCCGGTTTATCAGTATTTACAGATGGGCGTAAATCAAACTTTTCTCGGAACTGATCTGCAATAGCATCCTTCATTTTGAGTGCAGCATATTTTGAGTGTGTAAAATACTCTGAAAAGATAGTGTTGTCGATAGCATAAGTTTGACTAATATCAAGGAATTGAGACCAGTCAAATATTTTAACTTGATTGTAAAGTTCTGTTCCATTATGAGCTGTAAATTCATAGACGGGAACTAAAATCCTCAAGGCAGTTCTTAACTTTAAATTTGCCTCATAAAGAAAAGGTAGCTTCCCCTCACATTCAACAGCACGTTTTCTTTTTTTAATGTTTTGTGCGCCAAGGAGTTCAACTTCCTTCATGAGGATTTCTTCAAGTCCTTGTAGGGTTTTGATTACTATTTTCAATGAATTTATATTTGAGTATGTGAAGTTACTTCAATATCTTTTGTTATTTTTTGCTTGGCAGTCACTTATCATTTAACATACATGTAATTAGTCTAATATTTGGGGATGAGATCAATCCAATAAATGGGGCCGTTTATCTTTAGTCCTCTTAATTGCTGCTTCATATCTCCAATCATTGATTGCAGCGTCATTACCCGATAAGAGAATTTTCGGTACTTCCCATCCTTTGTATACGGCAGGTCGCGTGTAAACAGGTGGGGCTAAAAGGCTATCTTGAAACGAGTCGGTTAACGCAGAGCTTTCATCATTAAGCACACCTGGGATTAATCGAACTAAACTGTCTGTAACAACCATGGCTGCTAATTCTCCTCCCGATAGAACATAATCACCGATACTGATTTCTTGGGTGATTAAATGGTCACGAACACGCTGATCTATTCCTTTGTAGTGGCCACAGAGTAAAATAATATTTTTATTGAGAGACAATTTATTGCACATAGATTGGTTTAATCTTTCACCATCAGGTGTCATAAAAATGATCTCATCATAAGGTGTTTTTTTTTTTAAATAACTAATACACCGGTCAATGGGCTCTATCATCATGACCATTCCTGCTCCTCCTCCGAATGCATAATCATCAATGGATTTTTTTATATTGTCAGAAAAAGGCCTTAAATCATGAATGCAGATTTCTACCAGTCCTTTTTTTTGAGCTCTTTTCACAATGCTTTGAGTAATTGGCCCATCAAAAATCTCAGGTAGGCAGGTGATGATATCAATTTTCATTATCAAAATAAATTTCCATGAAACCATGAGGGAGTTCGATATGTGCTTCTTTTTTTGTTAGATTAACTCTTTTGAATATGGCCTTCTCAATTGGAATTAATAGTTCTTGTCCTCTGTGCAAAACAGCTGCAAGGTATTGAGAAGAGGGTTGATAAATTTGTACTATAGTTCCTAATAATTTTCCTAGGTGGAGTACTTTAAAATTGATCAAATCATGGAAAAAATATTCACCTTCACGAAGTTTTGGTAATTGGTTTAAGGGTAGATAGAGTACTTGACCTACCAAATCTTTGGCCCGATCTATATGATCAACTTCTTCGAAATGGATGAGTGTTTTTGTACTATTCATTAAAATTTTTTTAATAAAAAAAGGAATCAAATTTCCGGATTTTTCCACAAATACTGATTCCAGTTTGCTGTAATCATTTGGATGGTCTACATCTAGCTCAATCTTTACCATACCTTTTAAACCGTGCGTTTTGGTAATATGACCTAATTGGTAACATTCATCTTTGTACATCAGATATTATTTTGAGGTCTCTTTAAGTGATTCTGCTCCCTCATCATTTTCTTGAGTTTTGTCTTCTTTGACTTCTTCTACTTTGACTTCCTCTACTTTGACTTCCTCTACTTTGACTTCTTCTGTTTTGACTTCTTCTGCTTTGACATCCTCTGCTTTGGCTTCTTCTACTTTAACTTCCTCTGCCTTGACTTCTTCTACTTTGTCATCCTCTGTTTTTTTGGTTTTTTCTTTTTTAACCTCTTTCAGTTTTTCCAGACCTTTGGGTTTCGAAATAGCCTCTTCAGCCTCTTCGATAATTACCTTTTCTTCTGTAATTTCAGCAACAAGCGCAGCTTCAGCATCTTGTTTCCTTTTCATTATGGTAGCTGCGCGAGTCTCATTAACCTTTTTTTCTGCCTCAAATTTTGTTTTTGCCAATCTTTTATTGGCCTCGGCAAGTTTATTTAAAGTTTCTTGATTCTGTTTTTCCTTGTTTTTGAACCACTCTTCAAATTTTTTGTCTGCGTGCTCCTGTGTAATGGCTCCTTTATTAACACCCACTAGGAGATGTTTTTTAAACATAACTCCTCTCTCAGATAGAATGGCTCGCGCCGTAGTGGTTGGCTGAGCACCTTTCATGATCCAATCTAATGCTTTTTGTTCGTTGATATTGATGAGTGCAGGGTTTAAATTGGGGTTATAAGTACCAATTTTTTCAATGAAACGACCATCTCTTGGTGCTCTTGCATCTGCGATGACCACATCAAACATTGCCAATTTTTTTCGTCCTCGACGTGCTAACCTTATTTTTACTGACATATTAATTATCTTGTTACTGGAACTCGTCCATGTGAAAATTAAAAAAATAGAGCCCAAAGATAAAAGAAAATATATATTTTGATGGTGTGAGTTAAAAATTAAAGTTGGCTGAATAAGATTTAGCTTTACGATTATATTTATTTGTGTATTCGCTTATACAATTTTGTATTAATAAAAACAATCTATATCTTTGAAAAGGTTATAATTAGGGTTAATAATGGATGAATATTCTTACATTGGAAATGCAGATGTAGCGCACATCAACGGTTTGTTTGAATCTTATAAAAAAGATCCCGAAAGTGTTGATCACTCTTGGAGACTATTTTTTCAAGGTTTTGAGTTTTCCGCCGATTATAACACTGATGTAGATCCCATTACTAAAGATTCAAAAGAAACAGCAGTCAAAAATTTGATACATGCCTACAGATCAAGAGCCCATTTAAAATCGGATACTAACCCCGTACGGGATAGAAGAAATCATGACATTAAGTTAGATTTGGATAATTTTGGATTATCACTAAATGATTTAGAAACTTCTTTTCAGGTCGGGAAGGAAATAGGTTTAGGTTCTGCCAAGTTAAAAGACATTGTTACCCGATTAAAGAAAATTTATTTAGGATCTATAGGTTATGAATATTCTCACTTGAGAGAACCACTTATTTTAGCATGGTTTCGTTCAAAATGTGAAACCGAAGGTGCCGAAATCAACCCTTCTCAGAACGAGAAAGAGCAGATCTTAGGTAAGTTGAACGAAGCTGTTGTTTTTGAAAATTTTCTACATACCAAATATATAGGTCAAAAAAGGTTTTCTTTGGAAGGAGGAGAGAATACCATCCCGGCACTAGATAAAATAATAAGGAGGGCAGTCGAATTTGGTGTTCAGGAGGTAGTTATTGGGATGGCTCATCGAGGAAGATTGAATGTTTTGGCCAATATCATGGGCAAAACCTATGATGAAATTTTTAATGAGTTTGAGGGCGGGTCTAATCCTGATCTTACGATGGGTGATGGAGATGTAAAATATCACTTAGGTTTTTCAAGCCAGTATGTCTCAGATTCTGGGAATATGGCTTATGTCAAACTGGCTCCCAATCCCTCACATCTCGAAGCCGTGGACCCTGTAGTTTTGGGGATAACCAGAGCACAAATAGATGACGAATATGAGGGAGATATGTCCAAATGTCTTCCAATAATAGTTCATGGGGATGCCGCGGTCGCGGGTCAAGGATTAGTTTATGAGTGTGTTCAAATGTCTAATTTAGATGGTTATCGTACTGGAGGAACCATTCATTTTGTCATTAACAATCAAGTAGGGTTCACAACGGATTATGATGATGCTAGGTCAAGTATTTATTGTACGGATTTATCAAAAATAATAGATGCGCCAGTACTACATGTAAACGGAGACGACGCTGAAGCCGTAAATTTTGCTGTAAACCTAGCTGTTGAATACAGACAGGAGTTTGGTAAGGACATTTTTATTGATTTGCTGTGTTATAGAAGACATGGTCATAACGAAAGTGACGAACCTAAATTTACCCAGCCTAAACTCTACAACATTATCTCTAAACATCCGAATCCACGTGAGGTATATATAAAGAAATTAAAAAAAAGGGGTGATGAGGCTGGAGAAATTGCGGAAAAATTAGATAAAGAGTTTAAAAAATTACTTCAAGATAGGCTGAACTTTGTGAAGCAAAAGCCGTTACCATACAAGCCACAAAAAATTGATGAAGAATGGAAATTTTTAAGAAAGTCAAAACCAGAAGATTTTCATTCGACTCCAGATACGGCAATTTCCAATGAATTAGTTCAAAAAATAGCTCACGCACTTACGAACTTGCCGAATGGATTCAAGCCTTTAAGGCAAATAGAAAAGCTTATAAGAGATAGAAAAAATGCTTTTTTTGATAAAAAAGAGTTGGGGTGGGGAGAAGGAGAATTGCTTGCTTATGGATCGCTATTGGCTGAGGGAAAAATCGTACGTATGTCAGGCCAAGATGTCAAGCGCGGTACTTTTTCACACCGGCATTCTTATGTGGTTGATTCAGAGACCAACGAGTCTTATTGCCAATTAAATTATATAGATGAAGGCCAACAAACTTTTAAAATTTTTAATTCTCTTTTATCTGAATTTGCAGTCCTGGGGTTTGAGTATGGCTATGCGATGTCAACACCCAATGCATTGGTTATTTGGGAAGCTCAATTTGGAGATTTTGCCAATGGGGCCCAAGTCATGATTGATCAATTTATTTCAAGCGCTGAAACTAAGTGGCAACGAATGAACGGTCTAGTAATGTTGCTACCTCATGGCTATGAGGGACAAGGTCCTGAGCATTCAAGCGCGAGGATAGAGCGGTTTCTTCAGATGTGTGCTCAGGACAATATGATTGTCACAAATATCACAAGTTCAGCTAATTTTTTTCATTTAATGCGTCGCCAAGTGGCTTGGGAATTCAGAAAACCATGTGTCGTTTTTTCACCTAAATCCTTGTTAAGAAGTTCAAAGGTAGCTGCACCAATCAAGGATTTTACTAAAGGTAATTTTAGTGAAGTGTACCCAGATGATTTTGCGGTCGATAGTAAGGTTAAAAAAGTAATCATGTGTTCTGGGAAAATTTATTTTGATCTTTTAGGTGAACAACAAAAGCAAAAGGCTAAAGAGGTTTCCATTGTTAGAATAGAGCAATTGTATCCTTTTCCCAAAAAGCAATTGGCTGTTATTTTGAAAAAATATAAAAATCCTAAATTAATCTGGGTACAAGAGGAACCTGAAAATATGGGGCCTTGGTCTTATATTCTCCGAATAGCAGAAGATTATGAATTTGCACTAGTAGCGAGAAAAGCAGCTTCTTCGCCCGCCACTGGTTTTAATAAAATTCATAGAGTAGAACAGGAAGATTTAGTCAATAGAGCATTTAAATTATAAGCATATGAGTCTTGAAATGAAAGTTCCATCGGTCGGGGAATCAATATCTGAAGTTATTGTTTCACAGTGGATGAAAAATGAAGGTGATTTTGTAGAAATGGATGAGGTCATCTGTGAACTGGAGTCGGATAAGGCTACCTTTGAGGTAAGCGCTGAAATTGAAGGTGTTTTGAGGCTTAAGGTGGGTGTGGGTGATACCGTTGAAATCGGAGGTTTGTTGTGCGTTATTGAGCCAAAAGGTGAAAAAAAGGAAGTTATAGCCCCTGAGTTGAAGTCAGAAAAAGTAGTTGGAGGAGCTGTGAAAATAATTCAAATGCATGTGCCAACGGTAGGTGAATCTATCAATGAAGTGACTATATCTAATTGGAACAAATCATCTGGTGACTTAGTAGTTTTGGACGAGGTGATTGCAGAAATTGAATCTGACAAGGCTACATTCGAATTAACGGCAGAAGCTACAGGGGAATTAGAAATTTTAGCTTCTGATGGTACAACTCTCCTTATCGGGGATTTAATATGCCAAATTGCCGTTACCGATGAGGTAGATTCTAAATCTTTGGTGGATAAAGCTGCTGAACCCGAAGAAATTTCAGTGCCATTGGCTTCCCAAGGCTATGCGGCAAGTCACGCTGCTCCTGCTGCCGCCAAAATATTGGCTGAAAAAGGGATATTAGCAACCTCTGTTCAAGGATCAGGAGTTGGTGGAAGGATCACTAAAGAAGATGCCTTGAATGCCAAATTACAAAAAGAGGATGTATCTTTAAAAGACATAGAAGAATCAGTTATAACCGATTCTACAAAAAAAGGAGACGACAGTGATAGGTCTGAAAAAAGACAAAAAATGTCACCCTTGAGGAAGACAGTGGCAAAGAGATTGGTTTCGGTGAAAAATGAAACGGCTATGTTGACCACTTTCAATGAGGTTAACATGCAGCCAATTATGGAGTTGAGAAAAAAATACAAAGAATCCTTCAAAGCAAAATATGAAGTTGGTCTTGGTTTTATGTCTTTTTTCACAAAAGCTTGTTGCGTGGCTTTAAAGGATTGGCCAGCCATAAATGCGAAAATTGATGATGATGAGGTTATATATAGTAATTTTTGCGATGTATCTATCGCTGTTTCAGCACCGAAAGGGCTTGTTGTGCCGGTGATTAGGAATGCCGAGACCCTATCTTTTGAGCAAATTGAAAAGGAAGTGGTAAGGTTAGCTACTAAAGCGAGAGAAAACAAATTAAGTATTCCAGAAATGTCAGGAGGCACTTTTACTATTACCAATGGAGGAATTTTTGGTTCAATGTTATCAACACCCATCATTAATGCCCCACAGTCAGCTATTTTAGGTATGCACAATATTGTTCAGAGGCCGGTAGTAAAGGATGGAGAAATAGTGATAAGGCCCATAATGTACGTTGCTCTCTCTTATGACCATAGAATTATTGATGGTCGGGAATCGGTAAGTTTTTTAGTAAGGTTAAAAGAGCTTTTAGAAGATCCTTCTCGATTATTATTGGGAGTTTAACAAGATTAAAATATTGCTATATAGTTTAATGAACACAGAATTATGGATTATCAAGTAATTGTTATCGGATCGGGACCTGGAGGGTATGTGGCAGCCATCCGGTGTGCCCAGTTGGGATTTAAAACTGCCATTGTTGAAAAGTATAGTTCTTTAGGAGGGACATGTCTAAATGTAGGATGTATTCCATCCAAAGCGTTACTGGATTCTTCGGAACATTTTCATAATGCAACACATACTTTTAAAACGCATGGTATTGCTATAACGGAGGCCAAAGTAGATTTCAAACAAATGATAGCGCGAAAGTCGGATGTGGTGAGCCAGAATACCTATGGGATAGAATATTTGATGAAAAAGAATAAAATTGACGTATTTAATGGTTTAGGGTCTTTTTTAAATCCTCATACGATTCAAATTGCAGGTAAAGAAATCCAAAGTATCAAGGGGGAAAAAATAATAATTGCTACAGGATCGAAACCTGCCACACTTCCTTTCATCAAAGTTGACAAAAAACGCGTCATTACCTCAACTGAAGCATTAGAATTGAAAGAGGTTCCAAAACATCTTGTTATTATAGGTGGAGGGGTCATAGGTTTGGAGTTGGGCTCTGTATACGCCAGACTTGGGGCAAAAGTGTCTGTGGTTGAATTTTTAGACAGAATTATCCCCAATATGGATAAAACTATGAGTAAAGAACTACAAAAAAGTCTTGTAGGTATTGGTTTTGATTTCTACCTCGGTCATAAAGTCACTGGTGTAGCTGTAAAAGGGAAAGAAGTAACGGTGACTGCAGAAAATAATACCTCTGAAAGTATGAGTATTAAAGGAGATTATTGTCTGGTATCTATTGGCAGAAAAGCCTACACTGATGGCTTAGGACTAGATAAAATAGGTATTAATTTGGATGAAAGAGGTAGAGTAGAGGTGGACAAACATTTAAAAACAAATATTGACCATATTTGGGCTATTGGCGATGTAGTTAGAGGGGCCATGCTTGCTCACAAAGCCGAAGAAGAAGGTGTTTTTGTTGCCGAACAAATGGTAGGTCAAAAGCCACATATTCATTATAATTTGATACCTGGGGTCGTATATACTTGGCCGGAAGTAGCCAGTGTAGGGGCAACAGAGGAGGAACTGATTGAAAAAAATCAACCCGTTAAAATTGGAAAATTTCCCTACAAGGCACTGGGCAGGGCTCGTGCTTCAATGGATACTGAAGGGTTGGTGAAAATTATCGCAGATGCGAGTACTGATGAAATATTAGGTATTCATATTATAGGAGCTAGGGCAGCAGATATGATCGCGGCTGGCGTGACCGCTATGGAATTTAGGGCTTCTGCTGAGGACGTAGCCAGAATGTCTCATGCACATCCTACTTATATGGAAGCAGTTAAGGAAGCCTGCCTATCTGCTACAGAAAATCGATCCATACACATGTAATATAAGGTTATTTTTTATTGGTTTGCTAATTTAAAAATTATGTACTTGAAGAGAAGCACTGAATCTATTAACTTGAGTATTATTTTTGAAAATAAAAATGGATCAAGCTCATATTTCAGGAACAGCAGTTATCATCACGGGAGGACTCATACATGAAAGTCACGCCAAAACTGCACATGGACTTCTTCGATCGAGCAAAAGATTTAAAATCTTAGGCATTATCGATGATAAAAATGCAGGATTGGATGCTAGTTATTTCGTTGAGGATACGCCAGAGGGCATTCCCGTAGTACAAAGTATTGATGTTTTTATCAGTACTTATGGTATGCCTGAATTTGCTATTATTGGTATGGCTACCAAAGGAGGATTATTACCTAAAGAGCTTTATGAAAGTATTCAAAATGTCTTAAAAAATGGAGTTCATTTAGTCAATGGCCTTCATGAGCCTCTTAATGATTTAGATGAACTCCAGCCTTTTCTGGGAGGAGCAGCCAAAATATTTGATATCAGAAAGCCCAAACCTTTCAAAGATTTACATTTTTGGCAAGGAAAAATAGCACAAATTACTGCCTTAAAAATAGCCGTTTTAGGTATGGATTGTGCTGTAGGAAAAAGAACCACTTCAAGATTTCTGGAGGAACAACTTAACATGCAAGGATATCTTGCTGAAATGATTTATACGGGACAAACAGGTTGGATGCAGGGGGCAGATTATGGCTTACTTTTTGACGCTACTCCAAATGACTTTATTCCAGGAGAATTGGAACATGCTTTATACTCATGTTGGAAAGAAAAAGAGGTGGATATTCTAATTGTCGAGGGTCAATCTAGCCTTCGTAATCCTAGCGGTCCTTGTGGGTCTGAATTTATTATATCTTGTGATTTGGATGGAGTGGTCTTGCAACATGTGCCTTCACGTAAAAAATATAGTGGCTTCGATCAATACCACACTTATATTCCAGATGTCTTAGATGAGGTGGATCTAATCAAACATCTAGGAACTCAGGTTTTGGGAATAACTTTAAACGGTGAAGGTACAGAGGCTAAACAGCTAACAAAATATCGTGATGCTCTGGCTCGAAAAACAAGTATACCAGTGGTAATACCAATGATTGAAAATATGGATCCAATTATATCAAATATATTAAACCAATAGCAATGAAAGCTAAAGATTTAAAATTTTAAGTACATTATTTAACTACAAGTCATTCCTATTTAAATGGTCTAAACAGTTAATAAGTTCTATCCCACATAGATGATTTTTTGATGGATATGAGGCTAAATTAATTTTAATATTGACTGTGCAAGGCTTATTTTATGGACCCCTAAAATTTAAGTCTTGATTACGATAGAAAATAAGGAACAAAAGTTAACTTTACATCAATTTGTTTATCAAAATAATTACAAATGCCAAATAATTACAAATGCCAAGAGACCTCAACATAAAATCAGTGCTGATTATAGGAAGTGGGCCTATTGTGA
Source organism: uncultured Marinoscillum sp. (assembly GCA_902605755.1). GTDB lineage: Bacteria > Bacteroidota > Bacteroidia > Cytophagales > Cyclobacteriaceae > UBA4465. The sequence continues at coordinate 67,694 of CACLDR010000001.1, forward strand.
TTGGTCAAGCATGTGAATTTGACTATGCAGGGTCGCAAGCTGCTCGTTCATTGAAAGAAGAAGGTATTGAAGTAACCCTTATCAATTCCAATCCAGCCACTATTATGACAGATCCGGTTATGGCTGACCATATTTATTTAAAGCCTTTGACCAAAAAATCGATCCGTCAGATATTAGAGGAGCGTCAAATAGATGCTGTCCTACCCACGATGGGAGGACAAACTGCTCTAAACTTAGCTATTGAGTGTGAGGAAGCAGGTATTTGGGGGAAGTATAATGCGAAAATGATTGGTGTAGATATCGATGCAATAGAGACCACAGAGAATCGAGAAAAATTTAGGGTTAGAATGTTAGAACTTGGAGTCGACGTATGTCGAGGGGAGACGGCAACTTCATTTTTGAAGGGTAAAGAGATAGCGCAAGACATTGGCTTCCCGTTGGTAATCAGGCCATCCTATACCCTAGGGGGTTTCGGTGGGGGCTTTGTAAACAAACACGAAGATTTTGATAATGCGCTAAATGCAGGCTTGCAAGCATCTCCTATTCATGAGGTATTGGTGGAGCAAAGTATTCTGGGTTGGAAAGAGTTTGAATTGGAACTGTTGAGGGATAATATAGGCAATGTGATCATAATTTGCTCAATTGAAAATTTTGACCCGATGGGGATCCATACAGGGGATTCTATAACCGTTGCACCAGCAATGACTTTATCGGATACAGTTTATCAGCGAATGCGTGATTTGGCCATAAGGATGATGAACGGTATTGGCCAGTTCGCTGGGGGCTGTAATGTTCAGTTTTCAGTACACCCTGACACCGATGAAATTGTTGGTATTGAAATCAATCCACGTGTCTCCAGATCTTCAGCATTGGCCTCAAAGGCAACAGGTTATCCAATTGCGAAAATAGCCGCTAAACTGGCCGTTGGTTATAATTTGGATGAACTTCAGAATCAAATCACTAAAACTACATCTGCCTTTTTTGAGCCGGCTATTGATTATGTTATCGTCAAAATCCCAAGATGGAATTTTGATAAGTTTAAGGGTTCTGATCGACGTTTAGGCCTGCAGATGAAAGCCGTTGGTGAGGCTATGGGTATTGGACGTAATTTCCAAGAAGCCTTACAAAAGGCTTGCCAATCACTTGAAATTAAGAGAAATGGATTGGGCGCGGATGGAAAAGAACTTATCAATCAATCTAAGATACTTTACAGTTTGGAAAATGCAAGTTGGGATCGAATTTTTCATATTTATGATGCCTTTAAATTGGGGATTCCTTTTCATAAAATACACAAGTTGACGAAAATTGATCCTTGGTTTTTAAGTCAGATAGAAGAATTTATTTCATTGGAAAATGAAATTGCTCGATTTTCCTTAGAGAATTTGCCTGCTGAATTGCTTAAAGAAGCCAAACAGAAAGGGTATGCTGATAGACAAATTGCCCATGTTCTCAATTGTCTTGAAAGTCATGTTTTTGATAAAAGGGAGGCACTAGGAATTAAAAGAATTTATAAGATAGTAGATACTTGCGCAGCAGAATTTGAAGCTAAGACACCCTACTATTACTCAACTTTCGATCAAGAAAATGAGTCTGTTTCATCAGAAAGGGGGAAAATAATTGTTTTAGGTTCAGGACCAAATCGCATTGGACAAGGGATTGAATTTGATTATTCATGTGTTCATGGTGTTTTGGCAGCAAAAGAGTGTGGTTATGAGACTGTAATGATTAACTGTAACCCTGAGACGGTATCTACTGATTTTGATGTAGCTGATAAGCTTTATTTTGAGCCCGTTTTTTGGGAGCATATTTATGATATTATAAAATTGGAAAAACCTTTAGGAGTTATTGTTCAATTAGGAGGCCAGACGGCATTGAAACTTGCAGAAAAGTTGGAGCGTTATGGGATTAAAATTTTGGGTACAAGTTTTGATGCTTTAGATCTTGCCGAGGATAGGGGGAGATTTTCAGATCTTCTCAAAGCACAAAAAATACCTTATCCTGAGTATGGAACTATAACCAGTGCTGCCTCAGCAATAGAACTGTCCAAAGAGATAGGGTTTCCTTTATTAGTTAGGCCCTCCTACGTTTTAGGGGGTCAGAGTATGAAAATAGTGATCAACGAAGATGAATTAGAGCACCATGTTGTGAATTTGTTGAGTCAGAAGCTTGATGGGAAAATATTGCTTGATCAATTTTTAGAGGGTGCCATTGAAGCAGAGGCGGATGCTATTTGCGACGGAGAAAACATTCAAATCATTGGAATCATGCAACATATTGAGCCAGCAGGGATTCACTCTGGGGATTCATATGCAGTTTTGCCACCTTACAATTTGGGAGATTTTGTCATCCGACAAATAGAAGAGTATACAACTAAAATTGCTATTGCTCTGAAAACGGTGGGCCTCATCAATATTCAATTTGCCATAAAAGATGATAAGGTTTATATCATTGAGGCTAATCCTCGAGCTTCGAGAACGGTTCCGTTTATTTGTAAGGCGTATCAACAACCTTATGTTAATTTTGCAACCAAAGTTATGTTAGGGGAGAAGAAAGTAACAGACTTTGATTTTAAACCTGTAAAAGTAGGCTATGCAATAAAAGAGCCGGTTTTTTCATTTCATAAATTCTCCAATGTCAATAAAGAGCTTGGACCTGAAATGAAATCAACAGGAGAGGCTATTTATTTTATTGATGACTTGATGGATGATTACTTTTTGAAAATTTATAATGACCGTAATTTTTACTTAAGTAGATAATTATTTCAAATGATAAAATTTCTTCTCATCATAAGTTTTACGTTATATCTTATTTATAGGATAGGTAGTTTACTATTTAAAATATTATTTATAGGATTCACACAGTCTAAACGATCATCATATTCAAGGGGATGGGGTAAGCATTCTGTACCAGATAGCAATATTGACATCCAACACATTCCAAAAAAGTCAAAAGATTTTAAGGGGGGTGATTACATTGATTACGAGGAGGTTAAGTAAGAGAGATCATTCAAATGAACATTCACTTAAATGTCAACATATGTTTTATGAAAATTTGATTTTCACTTCAATTTATTATGGCTTGGTTTAACAGAAAAGACAAGGGTATACAGACCTCTACAAAGGACAAAAAGGATTCACCTGATGGCCTTTGGTACAAGACCCCCAATGGTCATATTATTCACATGCGGGAGCTCAAAAAAAACTCTTATGTTTGTCCTGAAGATGATTTTCATGTAAAAATCGGTTCGAAGGAGTATTTTGAAATTTTATTTGATAACAATAAATTTGAAGAAATGGATCCATTAATGTCAGCGACAGATCCTTTAAATTTTAAAGACACAAAAAAATATTCAGAGCGCATTGTGGATAGCCAAAAGAAGACTGGTCTAAAAGACGCTGTGAGAACGGCTCATGGTATGAGTAATGGGAAACAAATAGTCATCGCCTGTATGGATTTTAGCTTCATAGGGGGTTCGATGGGAGCCGTTGTTGGAGAGAAAATTTCCCGAGCCATAGATTATTCTTACCAAAATAATATCCCTATTCTTATTATATCCAAATCGGGTGGAGCAAGGATGATGGAAGCTGGAATTTCTTTGATGCAATTGGCAAAAATTTCAAGTAAATTAGCTTTACTTGAGAACAGAAAAATCCCATATATTTCATTGTTAACTGACCCAACCACGGGTGGTGTAACGGCTTCCTTTGCAATGTTAGGTGATTTTAATATTGCGGAGCCGGGAGCACTTATTGGTTTTGCCGGGCCAAGAATTATAAGAGAAACTATTGGTAAAGATCTTCCCAAAGGGTTTCAGCGATCAGAGTTTGTATTAGATCATGGATTTTTAGATTTTATTGTTGATCGTCGACAACTAAAAAATAAGCTATCAACACTTTTAACATTGATTTTTGAAACGTCATAAAAGAATATAGGGTTTAAGTTTTAAGGTAAATGGGTTTACCGTTTACGGATATCTTTTATATTTGCAATGTTTAAAAATAAATTCAAAATTTTCAAATGACATCCATAGTTTTAACATCAATTATTGCTTTTACTACAGTGATCTCGCTGTTGGTTTTTGTCCTGCTTTTTGCACAGTCAAAACTGGTACAAGCTGGTCCAGTGAATTTGGTTATAAATGGGGATAATGATAACCCGGTGGTCACGTCTGCAGGAACGTCATTATTGAGTTCCCTTAGTTCTCAAAAAATATTTTTACCGTCTGCGTGTGGAGGTGGGGGAACTTGTGCAATGTGTAAATGCCAAATTCTTGATGGAGGGGGCGATATTTTACCTACAGAGGTCGGTCACTTATCAAGAACAGAGCAAAAAGAACAAGTACGTTTGGCCTGCCAGGTGAAAGTAAAGGGAGACATGAATATAAAAATTCCTGAGGAAATATTTGGTATTAAGAAATGGGAGGCAACTGTGGTAAGAAACCATAACGTCGCTTCTTTCATTAAAGAGTTTGTGGTGCAATTACCTGAAGATATGAATTATCGGCCTGGGGGATATATTCAAATTGAAATTCCTAAATGTGAAATAGACTTCAAAGATATTAATATTGACGCTCATCCAGATGAACATGATGAGGTTGACAAGTTTCAATTAGAATGGGACAAGTTTGGTTTATGGGATTTAAAAATGAAGAATGAGGAGGTAGTTACAAGGGCCTATTCTATGGCATCTTATCCTGCCGAAGGCCGCGAGATTATGCTTAATGTACGTATTGCTACACCACCTTTCGATCGAGCAAAAAATGGATGGATGTCTGTTAATCCGGGAATTGCTTCTTCATATATTTTTTCAAAGAAAGTAGGTGATAAAGTGACTATTTCAGGTCCTTATGGAGAATTCTTTATCAACGAAACAAAAGCTGAGATGCTTTACGTAGGAGGAGGTGCGGGGATGGCTCCGATGCGATCTCATCTCTATCATTTGTTTAAAACCTTAAAAACGGGTAGAAAAGTGACCTATTGGTATGGAGGAAGGTCAAAACGTGAATTGTTTTATCTAGACCACTTTTACCGCTTGGAAAAACAGTTTGATAACTTTCAGTTTTTCATTGTTCTATCAGAACCTCAAGAAGTCGATAACTGGAAAGTTAAAAAGGATATGCAAGATGAAGAAGGGGATGGTTTCTTAGGATTCGTACACAAGGCAGTTATTGATGAATATTTATCCAAGCATGATGCCCCCGAAGATATTGAACTTTATTTCTGTGGCCCTCCGCTTATGAACGTCGCCGTTCAAAAGATGGGTGAAGATTTTGGAATACCGGATGAAAATATCCGATTTGATGACTTTGGAGGATAAAGATCAAATTAATTAAATAAGGGGAGAATAAAGATATTTCCCTTTTTTTTTGGTTTAAACATTCGAATGGATTTAAAACTTTTTTTTGACCCTGTTGAGGAATCTATTTTGGATTCAGCGCTCAGTCCGAGTGCATTCCAAAACATTATAAATCTCCATAAGGTTAAAAAAATAAATTTGAGAGGTATACGTATTGCGTTAATAGGATTAAGCGAAGGTAGAGGGCATTTGATTGATTATGACATTGCGCAGGTTCCAAATCGTATTAGAAAATGCCTTTATCAGCTTACCATGAGCTTGGATCATGATGGTATATTAGATCTTGGAGATTTAAGAGATGGGCCCTCTTTCGAGGAAACCAATTTAAGACTCAAAGAGGTATGCGAATATTTATTGAGTCAAGAAATATTACCTGTTATCTTTGGAGGGCTTCAGAATTTTACTGTCGGTCAATACTTAAGTTATGAGTCCACAGGGAAATTGATCACACTCCTCAACATTGATTCTAAATTAGATTTAGAAGAGTCTGAAAATCCGATAGATTCGTATTTAGGAAATATATTTAAGTATAACCCTAATTATTTATTTAATTATATCCATTTGGGTTATCAATCTTATCTCTTAAAAGAAAGTAAGCTAAATATGCTAGAGACGTTGGGTTTTGATGCCTATCGCTTGGGGGAATTTAGAGATAATATAAAAGAAGTTGAACCTATTATACGGGAGGCAGATCTTATTTCATTTGATTTATCGGCAATTCAGAGTACTTATTGTCCAGACACTACTAATCCTAATGTTTTTGGCTATTCTGGAGAAGAAGCTTGCCAATTGTGTTGGTATGCCGGTTTAAATAGTAAACTATGTTCGATTGGATTTTATAATATAACTGCAAAACTGGATGAGGATATCAAAACAGCTCAAGTAGTAGCTACGATGATTTGGTACTTTATTGATGGTGTTTTTAATAGGATTGGAGATCAATATTATAAATCGAGTGATTATTTTATTTACGAGGTATCACTTAATGGGGATGAAAATAATATACGATTCTTCAAGAGTAAATTGTCAGAGAAATGGTGGATGGAAATTGAGGAGACTTATCAAAAAAGCGTTTTCTTAAGAAATAAAATGATCCCTTGCAGTTATAATGACTACAAAACGGCACTTAACGGTGAGCTTCCGGAGCGATGGATAAAAGCCCGGTCAAAATAGGGCATTTACCCCATTACACATTCTTGTGATTTTTAAAAAGTCTCTGTCTTAATAAATTTTAAGAGTTACCTAATTGAGTTGTTGGAATTTTTTTAGCAGATCGAATTTTCTTCTTTAACTTATTGATGATTTTGATAGCAAGGTCAGGTTCAATATCTTTTATTAATTTGCGATAAACAGAAGGAAAAGATTTTTCTTCATTATAAATTTTTTTTGCAATTCTAAGATATTGTCGTTGCATTAAGTTAGTGTTTTTTCATAAACTATGTAGCTTTATTGATCTAGCCAAGATAACTCGTATCAGGAAAAAAAAACAAAAAATGAAGTAATTTATTCACATTAGCATCACACTAAGATGTGGATAATTAAATAACTATTTATTAAATAGAGGGTTATAAATTTATACTTAAAGTGCAATGTAATGTATTTGTTTTTATACTTTAATAGGCATTAAATGGATAAATCTTCTTTTCGTCCTAATCTCAGAATTTATTGAAATCTAATAATTAATTTTTTTTTTTGAGCAGGATTTTATTTGGAGGGTAATAAACAAGGATCCCAACGTATGGTAATATCTTTTGGTACATTAAATGGATATGTCTTCAGGACGATTGATAAATAAATACCAAAATGTAAATAAATACGTTGGACTCATTTTTAGAAATAAAAATATTTTGAATTACCAAATGATTATCTTGTATAATATAAAACTCCTTTTATCCTTTTCGATATCCTAGAAAGATGATCGAACACTTAATATTACTACTTAAAGAATTAACTTAAGCATTTTTTTTTAAAAGCGATTTTTTATGTTAAAAGAAGATGACATTCGGAATAATTTTCCCCTATTTTGAAATGATGATCTATTTAACAACCGTAAAAGTCAATACTTCTCGAGTAAAAACTTTTCAAATTAACTTGAAGGGTTTACTTTTTTAAGTTTGTAATTAAAATTACTACCTTCGATATGTTCCATCTGGAAGGGATTTGGGAAATATATATTTAGGGTTGGATAGCAATGAATATAGGGCTGTATCTATATTTTTAACTAGATCAAGTGTATTTAAATCCCACTCCTTTGAGATTTCATGTAGTCTATTTTCTTGTGCACCAAGCATTGAAGTGAATCCCCAATAAATATATTCGGTTGCCATACAATCATACTTACAAGTTCTGTCATCATAAGTGTACCAAGCAATTTTGGGATATTTATGAGGGATTTTTGTGAAATGACCTCCTCTTGCTATATCCATTGCATTGGTTAGCGAGGTTCCTTTAAATTCACCAAAAACAGTTGGATAGGCATGGGCATAGCCTAAATGACTAATGACATGCCAAATTTCTTCCAAGGCGGCATCGAAAGGACCCATATGACCGTTTCTGTGCCATTCGGGATGTGATTCGTCAGACCCTAAATCTTGCGCGTTACGATTTATTTGAGATATTTTTTTCCACATAATTAATGCTGCTTGGTTCTTAATGAGCGTTTTAAGTAGCAAGGAATTGTCAACAATTCCATCCTCATCATTGTCTAAATATTGAGCCATTATGTTTGCTGCATGCAGTAATTTGATATCTTCAACATCTGTGCAGGCGTAAATGGGGATCCCAAAAACATCAACTTTTCTATTAGTGGATTTAAAACCTCGATCAGAATGGCGAATAATCTTAAAGTTTGGGTCATTAGCTTGAAAAAAGGTATATATATCCACTTTAGTATTTTTGTAGCAGTTGAACAAAATTAACCAGTTAATTATTAAGCACATATTGTTCATATTGGCTCACATTTTGAATTATTATCTTTATCCACAATCAATAAGTTAAAAAAAATAGAGAATGAAGTTAAAAAGCAGTTATTCTATCTTAAATATAAATTGGATTCGCTTGTGTAGAAAGTAGAAAATCATAAAAATAACTTATAAATTACCTTGAATTCGGGATAATCCAAAAAATGAGAGTTATTGGTGATTATTTCAGACACGCCGAACTAACTTTTAAAATTAAATTTTTTTGACATCTAGTTAAAAAAACCAGCTGAATTAGCTGGCTTTTTTAGTGAACCCGGCAGGATTCAAACCTGCAACCTCTAGAGCCGTAATCTAGTGCACTATTCAGTTATGCTACGGGTCCTTGTGGTATAATCTCTCCTTTAAAAACAAATAACTTTGACGAAAATAGTTAATTTGTTAAATAAACTCACGTTAAACAAGGAGATTTAAAATTGCGATTATCTTTACGCATATTTTATAAGCCATTTTATGAGACTTAAGTTGTGCAGACAAATAAATTTAATATTGAAATGAAAAAAGGATTTGGTTTAATCATATTATGTTTCATCTTTTTTTTTGGTTTTGGACAAGAGGAAAAAAGACTTCAGCAGCCAGACATACCTGGAGATATAATGTTGGATCTTGGCTTTAATTCATTGATGAAAAATAATGAACTAATCAATACAAAAATATTTCCCTCACGTTCTTTTGGTATTTATTATATGGCTAAGCGCCAATTAAGTGATCGGTTTATTTTTAATCCAGCGATAGGATTTACGTTTGAAAAAATTGGATTTGCAGATCGAGCTAATTACCAGTTAAATGCTTTGAAAATTATTTCATGGGACACCGTGGAAGTAGGGGAATTAAAAAGGAATAGATTGGCTATTACTTACCTAGAAACACCTTTAGAATTACGGTTCTATCCTGATAAAACAGTAAATGGAGAAGGTTTTTTTGTAAGTTTTGGAGGGATACTCGGGCTTAAAATTGTTGCCAAAACTAAGATAAAGTATAAATTGGGTGGTACCAATTTTAAAGAGGTTAATGTGGCTAATTTTGGTTTATCTGATTTTAGATATGGTATTGTTGCTCGGATAGGGTTCGAGAAAGTAAATGCTTTTTTGAAATATTATTTATCCGACGTTTGGCGGAGGGCACCTATTGTTCAGGGGACATCAAGTCAATTTACTTTTGGAATTAATTTAACTGGATTTTAGCCAAAAAATTTAAATTTAGGTGTGTGAGATGGCATTATTTATTTTCCATTTTTATTATTGAAATAATTATAAGTTTGAATACCTAAATAATCTTTGCTTGAAATAAATTTTAAGTCAATTGACGTGTTAAAGTTCCTTTCTCAGTCGCGCTACAGGAATGTCCAATTGCTCACGATATTTGGCTACAGTCCTGCGGGCAATGTTATAGCCTTCAGCTTTCAATAATTTTTCAATTTTATCATCGGACAAAGGTTTTATTTTATTTTCCTGATTAATCAATGTGCGTAATTTATTCTTTACCTCTCTACTGCTTACATCTTCACCTGATTGGGTTGAGATACCCTCTGAGAAAAAATGTTTAAGAGGATAAATCCCAAAATCAGTTTGAATGGATTTACTGCTTACCACTCTCGATACTGTACTGATGTCCATGTCGATACGCTCAGCTATATCTTTAAGGATCATCGGTTTTAGTTTATTTTCATCACCCTCTTGAAAATAATTATATTGGATATTTATTATAGCTTGCATGGTGTTTAATAGGGTAGTTTGTCGTTGCTTAATAGCATCGATAAACCATTTTGCGGCATCTAGTTTTTGTTTAATAAAAGAGACTGTTTCACGCAATTTTTTATCCTTTTTTTTACTGCTATCATAAGTGTCTAGCATCTCAGAATAAGATTGACTGACTCTTAATTCTGGAGCATTTTTGGCATTTAAAATTATTTCTAAAGAACCATTTATATTTTTTAAAATGAAATCAGGTATTAAATATTGTATTTTCCTATCTTCATCCCCTGATCCTCCAGGTTTTGGGTTGAGACGGGTAATAATGCTAATGGCATCTTTTAATTCTATACTAGAAATACCCAGTTTAAGCTCTATTTTGTCATAATGCTTTTTGGAAAATTCTTTGAAGCATACTTTTAGTACTTGATGGGCTAAATTATTTTCATATTCCTCAGGATCTCTTCTTTCCAACTGAAGCATCAAACAATTTTGCAAACTTTGTGCTCCTATGCCTGCAGGTTCAAAGGTTTGGATCTTTTTGAGTATCTCGCTTAATTCAAATTTATTTGTTTCAATGCCTTGAGAAAACGCAAGATCATTTACTATAGCATCTAAATCTCTCCTAAGGTATCCATCTGCGTCGATACTACCCAAAAGTTGTTTTCCTAAGATATGCTGATGTTCATTGAGGTTAAGAAATCCGAGCTGTGTCAATAATTGTTCGTGAAGGGTGGTGCCAATGCTCAAAGGATATTCTTTGTTATGATCTAAAGAATTATTGCTATTTCCGCTCATTTTGTATCCTGTATAGTCATCATGAAGATAATCTTCTGTACTATTATTGGAGTCTTCTTTTTCCTCAAATTGATCTTTATTTTCCTCGTCTGAGGATAAGGCATCGCCTTCTTCTAGTGCAGGATTTATCTCTAACTCTTCTTCAATTCGAGTATTAAGTTCAGTGGTTGGCACTTGTAATAATTTAATAAACTGAATTTGTTGTGGAGACAATTTTTGCTGTAAAGATTGAGAGAGAATGAGTTTTTGCATGATAATTTACCAAAATTCAAAATTATCTAAATATTATAATTATTTTAATTAAATAAGTAACATTATGACATTAACAGTTATATAATTTCTCAGATAAATGTAATTGGAGGTTAGTTTATATTTCCATAAAAGTCATCTATTCCTCATTTGATTTCCTCATTCCATTTATTTGTGGTTTTTTTGCTAGATAAATTAGGTTAAATTATTGTGGAGGGTAAAAGAAGAATAAAAGTCAAAGTTTTATTGGGATTAAAAACCTCGAGCGAGGAAATTCTTGTGAAAGGATGGGTGCGTACGAAAAGAGGAAGCAAAAATGCAGTTTTCATAGCCGTTAATGACGGCTCTACTATACATAATATTCAAGTCGTGGTAAGTCCTGAGCTTTTCAGTGAAGAGTTACTTAAGCGAATTACCACAGGTGCAAGTATTGAAGTTAAAGGACTTTGGGTGGCCTCGCTTGGAACAGGTCAGACTAAAGAGTTACAAGCCAAAACGTTAAGAGTATTAGGTGACGCTAATCCAGATACATACCCTTTGCAACCTAAAAGGCACAGCTTAGAGTTTCTAAGAGAAATCGCACATCTTAGGCCTAGAACAAATACAATGGGTGCAATTTTACGTATTAGGCACGCAGTAGCATTTGCAATTCATGAGTTTTTCAATGATAAAGGATTCTTTTATTTTAACAGTCCTTTATTAACTTCCTCAGATGCTGAGGGTGCAGGAGAGATTTTTAAGGTTACTACTTTAAATCTTGAAAAAACTCCTTTGGATGAGGCCGGTAAGGTAAATTATCAAGAAGATTTTTTTGAAAAAGAAACTAATTTGACAGTTTCTGGGCAATTAGAGGGGGAATTGGCAGCATTGGCTTTATCTGAAGTTTATACTTTTGGACCCACATTTCGTGCTGAAAATTCTAATACTACAAGACATTTGGCAGAGTTTTGGATGGTTGAGCCTGAGATGGCTTTTTATGATCTTAAGGATAACATGGATCTTGCTGAAGAAATGTTAAAATATTTAGTAAAATACACACTCGACCACTGCCAAGATGATCTTACTTTTTTAGAAAAAAGAGAGATTGAAGAACAAAAAAATAAGCCAATTGCAGAGCGAAATGAGCAGCCACTTTTAGATCGCTTGCGATTTATTTTAGCTAATAATTTCGAAAGAATTTCCTATACTGAAGCTTTTGACATTTTACGAAATTCCAAACCTAATAAAAAGAAAAAATTTCACTTTCTTATAGATTCCTGGGGTACCGACTTACAATCTGAGCATGAAAGGTTTCTTGTAGAGAAGTATTTTAAAAAGCCTATTATTATACATGATTATCCAAAGGATATAAAGTCTTTTTATATGCGCTTAAATGATGATCAAAAGACGGTAGGGGCTATGGATGTTTTATTTCCAGGTATTGGTGAAATCATAGGAGGTTCGCAGCGCGAGGAACGGTTAGATGTATTAATTGAGCGAATGGAGGAAAAACAAATATCCGCTGCCGAAATGGATTGGTTCTTAGATACTCGAAGATTTGGCACGGTAGAACATAGTGGATTTGGTTTAGGTTTTGAGCGTATGATTCTGTTTTTAACTGGTATGTCTAATATTAGAGATGTGATCCCATTTCCACGAACTCCAGGAAATTGTGAATATTAAGTTTTTATTTGTCTGATTTTTATTTTTGAATTCCATATCTTTGATCATTATCATCACTTATATGATGCATTTCCTCCAATTTTTTGAACAGATTACAACCCTTCAAAAACTAAGTTGGGTTTTCGGATGCCTATTTGCCTGTTGGCTTCTTGAATCTGGAATACCCTTATTTAAGCATTCCTACAATAAATGGAAGCATGATGGCATCAATCTGGTTTTTTTTTCATTTTCAGCACTCATTAATTTAATAATAGGTATCCTCGGTACAGGTATTTTTGTTTGGATTGAAGAGATCCAGTTTGGACTACTCAATTGGGTTATGTTACCTGTCGGATTCGAAATTCTCATTGCTGTGATGGCTTTGGATCTATTTGGACAATATGTTATTCATTTTATGTTACATCGGGTTAAATGGATGTGGAAGATGCATATGGTTCATCACAGCGATACGCAAGTAGATGCCACAACAGGCACTCGACATCATCCTGGTGATTATCTCACTCGAGAATTAATGGGTTTGTTGACAGTTTTATTTTTTGGTATTCCCGTCGCTTACTGGTCTTTTTACCGTATTTGCTCCATATTTTTTACCTATTGGACTCATGCCAATATCGCCCTTCCTTTGTGGTTGGAAAAATGGTTGGCTTTAGTCTTGGTAACACCCAATATGCACAAGTTCCACCATCATTTTAAACGTCCTTGGACTGATAGTAATTTTGGTAATATATTCTCCGTATGGGATCGTATTTTTGGAACTTTTATCTATGAAAATCCCAAAGCAATAAAATTCGGACTGAATACTTTAGATGACCATTTTGATGAAGACCTTTCTTATCAATTGGGACTCCCATTTAACAAGGATATTAAGACTGATGATTAATGTTGCCTTGCTTTGGCTAATTGTGCTTTCAATAAACTAATTTCATTTATCCAAGATTCTTCATTTTGAACATCTTCATGTAAATTTCTTGCTTCAGCGTGGGCGTCACTTATTTGTGTTACCCATAAGTCAATTTGTTGATCAATTTGGGTTATTGATAAAGGGCCATTAATAAATTGTGTTTTTAATAACTCATAGGTTGCGGTAAATTTTGTCCATCCTCTCGTGAGTTTATCGCATGTTGCAGATTTTTGTGGTATACCCCAAGTACCGTATGCGAAAGGTTTACAATTGTTTCGGGAACTCCCCCATTGATCAGCGATGGGAGTAATTGGGTTGGCATTGAAAAGAATATTTTCAAATGCATTGTCAAGATCCCAGGGAATTAAATGAAGTTGCGCAGTTGAAGGCTCTTCATACCAATAATAGTTGTGGTTACCACAACTATTTCCTTCACAATACCAATGAAAGGCTCCATCATCATTGCGAATGATTCTGTCAACAACTGCGTATGAGATAATTTCATCTATGTTCATATGCTTAGCTATGATCTGCTGCAGATCTTTTTCATTTGCATCAGCTATTTTTTGCCCAAAGCCTTGAATTAATTCGACACTAGGGTTATTATTTTCGTTGGTTTTGAGTGCTTTGATATAATCATCAATAGGATGAGGAATACCAGTGGAGGTTAGAGGCCAAATTTCTTTGTATAAATTACCTTTATTATCATCAAAATTTTCTTTTATGAAACGACTGTCTATTTGTTCTACTAAGGAATAGAGGCCCGTATAAATTCCATTGATAGTTAATTTAGCGTGAACCGCCCTAGGAGCTGGAACCCCCATTTGTCTAAAAAGCCAATAACCAGTCCTCTCATGCATTTGGGAAGCATCATTGTTCATTGAATGGAATTGAAGTTTTTTGAGTCCAAAAAATTTCTCTTTTCTTCCCTTCCAATTAATTTTAACTTTCATTGATAATTTGGTACAAATTTTTGCTCCTGAGGGTTCAAACATATTCGGTCCATCAAGGCAACCCACGAAGGCGCCGATCGAACCTTTATATCTAATTCCTACGGGGCTTATCGTATCGTTTTCGAAGATTAACATTCCTTCTACATATTCTTCTGCGGCAGGATCACGATTTATCAGATTCAAATTTTCTTCTGACAGGATTAGATCAAACGCATGTAAACTTTCTTGATTAAAAATGTATTCAGAGCTAAAATTCAGATAATTTTCGCTACCATCAGGAGTAATTAACCACCTATCCTTATTAATGGCCTCTACGGAATTTTCAAGGATATTTAAATTTTCGACAATTTCAGTATCTGTTGAGTCAATATTATTACATGAAATAACTGAAAATAAGGATAAATGGGTTAAAAATAGATATAATTTAAACATCTTTATAGAAATTACCTCCCTATGAAAAGCTTATTTTTGACTCTTCAAATAGTTGCTTAAAAGTATTTGGGTATCTTAAGACTTAAACACACAAACTTAGTAAAAAAATAATTTAGTTAGTTATAATAAAGAGAAACTTGATCTTTGATTAATCTATCGTAGACTTAAAAATTTTAGGGTGTGAGTAACGCTTTCCAAGGGTCGTTCTTCCATTGGGATATGACCTGTTTGCTCCATAATTTTTAATTGAACATTAGGTAGTTTCCTCAAGAATTTTGTTGCATTCGTTACTGGAATCCAATGATCATTACGCCCCCAAAGGATTAAGGTGGGGGATTTGATTAGTTTTAGTCGCATGGTATGATCCTTGATGGGTTGATTTGCTTTTTTAATGAATGCTGTTCTATTGCCTACTCTTAGGGCGAGGTCATGGTATCGCTCAATGAGATCATCGGTAACTTTTTCAGTATCGTGATAGACCTCTTTTAAATTTTTTTCAATAAAGAATTTGGGTGTAATTTTCCCAAATAATTTATTGATAAGGGGTATTCTTGCCAACTTAAAAACGAATGGTATTTCTTTAGAGTTATAAAAACCAGCGGGGTCAAGGAGCACTAATTTTTTTATTTGGTCAAGATGATGCGAGGTATAATACCAAGATATTTGACCTCCCAGTGAATTGCCGGCTAAATAAATGCTATCAATATCTAGCTTATTAAGGAATTTATCAAGAAAATCAGCATAGTATTCCATACTATAATTATGATCAGTATTTGGGCCAGTCAATCCAAAACCGGGTAAATCCATACTGATCACACGATAGCTTTGGGTCAATATTTTAGTCCATTCCTCCCAGGTATGTAGGGAGGAACTTGTGCCGTGAATTAGGACTATAGGCATACCTTTACCCTCATCGCGATAATGTACTCTTAAGTTATCGACCCAGATGAATTTAGATGCATTGTTAGTGTATTTTTTTTCGATGTATTCTTTCGGAAGATCTGGCGTGATACTCATGCCAATGCCCATGAAAACCAAACCAATACAAGAAAGCAGGCTAATAAATAAATGCTTTTTTTTCAATATCATATTCGGTTATTTAATTTTAGTTTAAATTTTATTACAGATCAATGCGACACTTTTCGATATTATTTTAGTTTCCAAAAGATGCCCAAAAATCAGCTTTCATGGCTTCTTCATCTATTTTGGAATAAATGAATACGTCACGTTTGAGGTTATCATGAGGGGTAATTACCTTTTTCTTTTGGCAGAGGTTAGGTTTGGCCAATGCTTCAATAGCGGCGACATCCCACATTGTCCAATATTTTTTTTCAGGATCTTTTTCTTGCCAAAAACGATCATAATTATCCCATAAAGAAATTAGATAATCAAAAACTCCACCTTTACCCTTGAAGTATTTATTCACTTGCTCTTTTTCAAAAACTAAAGTTTTTGAAGTAGTAGCTGTCATGATCTCCAGCTCTAAATTTTGTGTGTTTAACAATAGATTTAAAGCGTTAGGATCGTTGTCTGTGTTAAATTCTCTCTTACTCCATGTTTGATCCTTTACATTATACCAAAGTCCTAAATAGCAACATTTCAATTTGGGTATAATGCTGGGATCTAAGAGAATTGCCGAGGCGGTATTTGTGGCAGGCCCTAATGTAAGGACTGTTAATTTTTCACCATTAGTCATTTTATGGGCTTCATTTATGATTAAACTAGCAGCAGGGGAGGGTTGAGCTCGTAGCTGACTGACCATGGGGGTATTAGATCCCATTGGATGAGGAATAGCTGATTTACCCATCAATGTTAATAGGTCCTTGTTCATATGCTGACTTCGTCCTACTGAATCATTGGGTGCATTTGCTTGGGTATGCCATTGAGCTGAGCAAAGTCCTCTAATATCAAATTTTGGTTCGACCAAAGCACGTACAATGGCAAAAGCATCATCCACCTCATTGGCTGTGTCAGCATCAATAATTAGACTTATCGGTTGCTTATAATTTTTTTCCCCCGACGCATTAAAGATGTTAAAAGGGCCTAAAATACTGGCTGCGCAAGTCCAGCTAAATTTATTTAAAAATTTTCTTCGATATGGATTCATAATCAGTTTTTATTACTATGAATAGATAAATAATTTGAGATACCTAGACCACCAGAGATTAATTAATTAATTCAAAAAATAACTATTGATTTATTCTTTTTTGAAGGGAACTATCTTATGTCTAATTACTAAATGCAAGAATTATATTTGGTTTCTTCATTATAAAAATATGGCATTAAATTATCATTAATTAGGTAAGTTACTAACTTGCAATCTTTTTTGATTCCTCAATTTTAAGTTTAGTCATGGGGTTATTTTATATAAATCGGCATAAAGTATTTTTGAATCTGTAAATTATTTTGATATATCACTTCTTAACTCTCGTCAATTATTTTTAGGGTAAAATAACAAGCGAAAGAGGTTCAATATTTAATCCATTTATTACATTTTGATCAGGCTATTAATCGTTCATATGGATAGTTTGTTCGAGAATTGATACATTCTAAACTTATCGTTACACTAATTTAAATGCAATAAAGATAGATATTTATAAGTTTCTAAATTTTCTATATGATAATTAATTATTGAGTTTCATTTATGATAGTAATGCTATTATATTTGTTACTTGATAAAACGAAATGCAAGATTCATTTACTTATTCAAGTTTACAAGTTAATAACCGAGTTTACATAAAGAATCCAGAATCAAGCACTCTGGGGCGAAAAATTGTCGAGTCCAGTATTAATTTGATGGACAAGATAGGCTATGAGGCTTTTACTTTCAAAAAACTAGGTTTTGAGATACATTCCAATGAGGCCTCAATCTACAGATATTTTGAAAGTAAAAATAAATTATTGCTGTATTTGACTTCATGGTATTGGAGCTGGATGGAATACAAGATCAATTTTGGTCTGGCGAATATTCCTGCTCCGGAGGAGCGCTTAGAAAAAGCCATCAAATTACTAACTGAAGATATCGAATTAGATGGAAGTTTTGAGCATATCAGTAAATACAAATTAAATAGAATTGTTATTGCTGAGGCTTCAAAATCATACATGACTAAAAAGGTAGATCAGAATAACAAAGAGGGTTTTTTTTCTTGCTACAATCAATTAGTGGGACGGTTGAGCAATATCATTTTAGAAATTAATCCAACATATAAATATCCGCACATGCTGATAACTACTCTTATTGAAGGCGCTCACCATCAGAGATTTTTCGCGCAACATCTGCCTCTTCTCACTGACGAAGTAAATGGTGAAGATGCTATAACAGAATTTAGTAAAGAGACTGCTTTTAAAGCAATCGGAGCCATTAGACCAAGCAAATAGTTAGTCATTATTGAATCAAAATAAAATAAAACAATTTATAATATGCAAAAATTGGATAATCAAGGGTTTTTTAAAAATCTAAAATACGATTTCCCTGCAGGGATTGTAGTTACGCTAGTTGCCATTCCGCTATGTTTAGGGATTTCTTTAGCATCAGGTGCACCTTTATTCTCCGGACTTGTAGCCGGTATAATTGGAGGTGTCATTGTCGCCCTTATCAGTGGATCTGCTTTAGGAGTAAGTGGCCCAGCGGCTGGATTAGCGGTTATTGTTTTTTCAGCTATCGAGGAGTTGGAATCTTTTGAAACTTTTTTATTGGCAGTTATTGTGGCCGGTATTCTTCAAATAATCCTCGGTCTGTTTAAAGCAGGTATTATTGCTTACTTTTTTCCTTCCTCAGTGATTAAGGGGATGTTGTCAGGTATCGGGATTGTGATATTTTTAAAGCAAATACCGCACGCATTTGGTTATGACGCCGATCCCGAAGGGGATTTAGGATTTTTTCAAAAAGATGGCCAAAATACGCTCAGCGAATTGACTCATATTTGGGATTACTTTAGTCCTGGTCCTCTTATAATCTCTTTGTTATCCCTTATCATACTTATTATATGGGAGCAACCTTCTGTGAAAAAATATACTTTTTTTAAATTGATCCAGGGCCCACTCGTGGTAGTGATGATAGGTATTGTATTGAACTTATTTTTTGAAAATATGGACGGTTTAAGTTTAATGGCTTCTCAGGTGGTTGTTATTCCGGTAGCTAATACTTTTAGTGAGTTTATAGGGCAATTTGCATCTCCTGATTTCACTCAATTAGGAAATCCACGCGTATATATTTTGGGAGTAACCATTGCTATAGTAGCCAGTCTTGAAACTTTATTGTGTCTTGAAGCTACAGATAAATTAGATCCATTTAAACGTATAGCTCCTCCCAATAGGGAATTATTGGCTCAAGGGACTGGTAATCTTATTGCTGGATTTGTTGGTGGTCTTCCTCTGACTCAAGTAATTGTCAGGAGTTCGACCAATATCCAATCTGGTGGTAGAACTAGAGCTTCGTCTTTTTTTCATGGAGTCTTGATGTTGATTTGCGTAGTATTACTACCAGAAGTAATTAATCTTATTCCTTTGGCAAGTCTTGCCGCCATACTTTTGGTAGTAGGTTACAAATTAGCCAGTGTCAGTGTAATAAGGCAAGTATATAATATGGGGCGTTCGGAATTCATTCCATTTACAGTTACAATTTTTGGAATTGTATTCACTGATTTATTGACAGGGATATCTATAGGGCTTGTGATAGCGATATTTCATATTTTATGGAATAATTATAAAGCAGCCTATTTTTTTGATGCTGATTCTTACGTTCCTAGTGAGCCTATTAAAATTCAACTATCTGAATCTGTCACTTTTCTCAACAAAGCGGGCATTTCAAAGGCGCTTACAGAATTACCTGATGGTAGTAGTGTGATGATTGATGCTAGTAAAACTATAAGCATTCATCCTGATGTTATAGAGATTATTTCAAATTTTGAAGCGACTGCCGAAAATAGAAATATTTCTGTGAAGTGGACAGGTTTGGTACAGGAAAAAAATCAAACTGATCAAAATAATTTATTTGAGTCGATTAAAAAGGAAAATACCATTATTAAGTCTAAAGATATCTAATATACGATTATGGTAAATAATATTTATAAGAGTAATGTATTTCTTCATGTCTCTGAAATTAAAAGTGACAGTCCGGAGCTCAATGAACTTTACGAAAATGGTGAAATAAATATTGTGGGAGCTATGTATGGCGTTCAAACTGGAGTTGTATCTTTTTTGTAATTTTATGAATACTTGCACAAAGGTTAAGCTCTTAATAATACTCTTTTTTATTACCTTTTCGGCTTTTTCTCAATCAAATGAAATGGGAAATTGGTTGATGTATTTCGGGCAAAATAAGATAAAAGAACGTTTGAGTCTTCATACGGAAGTTCAATATCGTAATCATACTATCGCACCAGTTAATATTGAACAGCTTTTGTTACGAACAGGGCTGAATTATCATTTGGCCCCAAATGCCATGGTGACTGCAGGTTACGGATATGTGACTTCTTACGATGAAACAGATTCGAGTACACCTTTATCTAAAGAAAATCGTATTTGGCAGCAATTTATTTTAACCAATCAAGCAGGTCGTGTTAAGTTTGAACATCGCTATCGGGTCGAGCAGAGATGGATAAGTGGTAGTTATAAAAATCGCTTGCGCTATAGATTAATGTTGATAGCACCACTCAATCGTAGAACTATGGAGCCAGGAGCGGTATTTTTAGGAGTTTATGATGAAGTTTTTGTGAATACCGAGCAAACGTTTTTTGATAGAAACAGGTTGTATGGAGCGTTGGGATATCAATTTAAACCAGAGTTATCTATGCAGGTTGGTATGCTCTACCAAAGAATAAACCCTTATGGCAAAAAATATTTACAGCTGGCTTTATTATATAATCCAGATTTAAGGAAAAATTTAAGTAATTAAAAGTCTCAAATCTAAATTTTTTCATTTATCTCTGGCTAGATTCTCTAGCATTTCGTCTAAATCGGAACGCCCCAAATAATGTCCTTGCTTAATCACGGCATTAATTTTTTGGGTATTTCGGATATCTTTTAATGGATTTTCATCTAATATCAGAAGATCTGCCCACATGGTTTCTTTTACTGTACCTAACTCTTTTTCTAGATTGAAGTACTTGGCAGGATTGGTCGTAGCCGTTTTTAGTGCCTCCAAAGGAGTTAGACCGGCTTTCACCAATACCTCTAATTCTTCATGTAGACTTCTCCCTGGCGTTAGATAAAAAATTGGGCAATCAGTTCCAGCCATTATTTCAATACCAGTGCGATGTACCTGACCCACCATATTGGTCAACCATTCTGTGTATTTTTCATTGAATGGTGTAGGTGTAATCGTCATGAGTATATCAATTTCTTTTTTCCAATTGAGTTCTATATTATCCGGTAAATATTTAAAGGTTTCTTGCCATTTAGAACTTGCAAAAGGTCTCTCTGTCAATCCAGTAGTCAATGCCAAGGTAGGGATTTGCCATGTTTCATTTTTAGCTAATACATCTAGGACTTCTTGTGCCCTTTGAGGATCATAATTTGCGATGGCTAATGGTCTTTGTAATGCATGTATTTTAGAGCGAAGGATACCTCCAATATCTTGTTTGCCCAGTGCAAGAATTTCTTGCCGTTGCGCTAATAATTCATCTGAGTTCTTAGCGCATGATAGTTCAAGATTTCTCATGTGTTCCATACTGTTTAAGCCGGCGTTAGAAGCTGAAATAACATCCATACTTAATGGTATATGGCCTGTTACATTTAATCCTTTTTCCTTCGCTAATCTCATGACCTCTTCAAATTGATTTGGTGTGAGCATTTCGTATGCCTTGAGGAAATCTACACCCATACTATCTAACTCGTTCACTTTATTGCGGACATCGGAAATGGTAGCCAAACCTACCGACAAGGGTGGGTGCTTATGATCACTTCCATCGTAAACGTTGGGTATCCCATCTAAGAGTGGGCCTGCGATCATTACGCGTGGACTGGAGGTAGGATTTTTCAGTGATTTCTTTTTCCATGCACTTGTAAAATGGATTTCACCTCCTGTATCTCTGACACTGGTAATTCCATAGGCTAAAAAAAGGTCAAACATACGAGGGGCTATTTCTTCTATATATGCAAAATGCACATGAGCATCCCATAAACCAGGGATTAAAAACTTATCTTTTCCATCTATAATCCTATTTTTGGATGACAGATTCACTTTGCCAGAAGAAAGTACTTGAAGGATTTTACCTTCTTTGATAATCACTGTTTGATGTTCTATGAGACCTAATTCTGGATCAATAATGGATATATTATCAATGCACAAAGCATTTGAAAAATATGTATTTGGAGTTATGCAGTATGTTGTTGTTAACAAAATAATGCAAAGAGCAGAGCTTAAATATTTCATCATCATTATAAATTAGTAAAATTTAGGATACCACCTACTAATCATATTGGGTATACTAATTTTTTATTACACTCCTTGAGTGTTAATCCAATTGTTAATTTTTTTTTCAAGTATAACTAAAGGAAGGCTGCCTGTATTAAGTACTTGATCATGAAATTCCTTGATATTAAATTTATCACCTAATATACGGGTAGCCTTATGTCTCAATTCTTGGATCTTCAGTTGACCTATTTTATAGGAAAGGGCTTGGCCTGGAGTGGCCATATAACGTTCGATTTCGGAAATGATGGCAGCCTCGGACTCTGCTTCATGATCAAGGGAATACTGAATGGCTTGCTCCCTCGTCCAACCTTTCCCATGTATACCTGTGTCAACTACCAATCGGATAGCACGATGCATCTCCATGCTCAACATACCAAAGTATTGAATAGGATCTTGGTAGAGACCTAGTTCACCACCCAAGGATTCCGCGTAAAGCGCCCAACCCTCTACAAAAACTCCCAAGCTTTCGGGATGAAGAAATTCGGGTAATTGTTTATTTTCTTGTTGAAGTGATAGCTGGTAATGATGACCAGGAATAGCTTCGTGTAAGAATAAGGCTTCATCGGCATATTTGTTGTAATGTAATACGTCAGGAATAGGCACATAAAAAATGCCAGAGCGTGATCCATCTTTAGATCCAGGAACGTATTCTGCACTGGCTGAGGCTTCTCTAAAAATTTCAGTACGTCTTACTTCAAAAGTTGCTTTGGGTTCCAAACTAAAAAGAGAACTTAGAGATTTTTTTACCTTTAATTTTATATCATTAAAATGGTCAATTACTTGATCTGGCTCCGTGAAAGGCATTTGTTCTGGGTTATTTCTAATAAATTCAAAATAGTCTTTAATATCTCCTTTAAAACCCACATGGGCTTTAGCTTTTTCCATTTCTGATAAAATACGGTCAACTTCTTTGAGCCCTTTTTTATGAATTTCATCAATGGTAAGATTGGAAGTTGTATGAAGACGAATAAGGTATTGATAGGTTTCTAATCCACCAGGAAGACTTCCTAAACCTGAGGTGTTCCTAGCTTTAGGTAAATATTCATTTTTTAAGAAATTCTTTAATTCTCGGTATTTCGGTTTAAGTTGGTCTTCGATCATTTTATGATATGCTATTATCAATCTATCACTTTCTGCAGAATTGAAATGGTTGGGTATATTTTTAATTGGGATATAGAATAAATGGGTTTCAATAGATTCATTAATGAAAGGGTCCAACTGTGGAAGGACTTTTTGGACTAGAGATTTGGGTAAAACAATGCCTTGGCCCATACCCAATTTCATTTTGGTAATACAGGTGTCCAAAAAAGTCAAGTAATCATCCACGCGTTCTAGCCAATGATCGTAATCTTGAACTGTTTGAAAGGGATGTACACTTTTTCCAGCTGCCAATTGGGCCACATACAAGTGTAAGGATTGTACTTGTATCAAGGGCATTAACTCGAAGCTAGGTAAGTTGTATATCGGAGAAGCCAAGGTTATTAAAGGTTGCAGTAGTCCGGCTCTTTTAATGTTACAATCCCATCGCATGGTTTGTATGCTAAGCCATTGGCTGGAGGTTACCGATGTAGAATCAAAGGTATTTAAGGTATCCAGATAAAGGTTGTATTTTTTTAGAAGATTATTTTGATAATTGGAGGAAATATAATTGGCGATGGTATCATTAAAGTTGGTTTCGCCGGCCTTTGTAGCTTCAATGGGATTTATGGACTGTTTGAAGTTATGGTAAGATTGAAATACATCTTCTATTGAACGGCTCCTTTTTTCCGAAAGGCTAATTTGGTGACAGCTTACAGTGGATAACAGACTACCGATAATAAGGGATGAAAATAGCTTCGAACGAGCTAATATAAGATGTTTAAAAAATTTCATGAATAATATAAACATTTTCTGAATTTTAAGCTCTTTATGACCTCACAGTTGTACTATTGACCTGTTTTTACGATATCTGCATCGGATTAGAACATCTGACAGCTATGTGATAGAGTATTTTATGGTAACATTTTTTGGCTATGAATATCATTAAAAAGTCTATAATTTTCCAATCCAGAATGCGATTAAATTTTGGGAGTGTCGTGTTTACTATTACTAATATATTCTCCTTGAAAATTTGATAGCCTTATTCTTTAATTATTTTGGTGTTGATAATTTTTCCTGATTGATTTTGTATTTTCATTAAATAAATTCCTTTTTTTAATTTACTGAGATTTATTTGGGTTTCTTTGGATGATATTAATTTTTTTCCAGAGAGCTCAAAAATTGTCGCCCGATCAAAATTATTTATGTTGATCTGAATTTGACCTGTTACCGGATTTGGATAAAAAAGATTGCTCTTTTTGCTCACACCTAATGTAAGGTCATCTTCTGGAGTAACATTTATTATAATGTCCGCATTAGCGGTCAATATACCATCGGAAACCTCGATACTTAATGTGAATAGGGGATTGATTGCATAATCCACTGCACTACTTTTAGCAACGGTCAATTTTCCATCTGAACTTCCTATGGCAAAAGCATCTTCGGTATTGCCATTAGTGATAGTGTATGTAAGTACATCGTTATCTGCATCACTAGCTGTAATGGTTCCTACCAGTGTTCCAATAGCTGCTTTGTTAGCTACTGAAAAAGATGTGGCAGTGATGGTTGGTGTGGAATTGTTTGTCTCATTTGAATTAAGTGCTGATAGGCCATTCCATTCTACCTCAAAAAGGTTGGCTCCCATAGATCCCTCTTCAATCCACATGGGACCTTGACTGTCTGATATGTAGGCTTTATTATTATCGATGAATATACCATCACCCCTAGATATCCCTACAGACGCGGGTATGGTAATGTCATGAGTCAATTTGCCGTCAGTTTTGTATGCATATAAATATTGATCACCATTGGTAATGGTACCACAAAATACAAGTAATGCCCCTTCGTTGACATCATAAAACAATCCACTGGGTGAATTGAGGACTGAAAATGAATTGATCTTAGTCAAGCCACAAGTACCGGGATCTGCGCAGTTCTCAATAGCAAGATCTACCTCATGGATCTCTTTATCTTCCTGAATACCAACATAAAAATAACCATTAGTAGGATTGAAAGCAATGGCTTCTATTCCTTTATCGGTCGGTGTGCTGACATCAATATTGGCTAGATTCCATTGTTTTTTGATATCTCCTGTAGCGAGTTCAATTTGATAAATATAGTTGTACTCATCTCCAACATAGATATAAGTTTCACCTTCATCCGGACCAAAGGTAAGTCCTTCCATGTCTATTTCGTGATCTATCGCTACTCCGTTAACCTTTGAAGCGTTTGCTGTGTTGGAAACTCCATAATAGGGCCAACTTTCTTCTATTTCATCTGAGGTTAATCCTGCTTTTATGATACTCTTTGGATAATAGCTGGTATAATCATTTTGGGTGGCAGGATGGACTCCATTAACAGCAAAATAGGAATTACCCAATACGATAACACCACTATTTCTAAAGTAGGTGTCTATGCCTGCACCATCACCATTAGATACTGCAGCAGTGGTTGCTAAAGCAAAGGTGTTTAACACATTGGGTTTCCAGATAATTTCAACAACGGTTGATTCATTATCTCCTTCTATGACATTCACAGTAATGATGGCACTAGCACTTAATGCACCATCTGAAACTTGAACGGTCAAATTGAAACTAGAATTAGTTGCATAATCAATTTGAGTACTTGTGGCTACCGTTAATTTTCCATCGGAATCTCCAACTGAAAAGGCATTTCCGGTATTCCCATTGGTAATAGAATAAGTGAGGGCATCACCATTTACATCACTGGCAGCGATCATTCCTACTAGCGTACCTTCAGGAGCGTTATTGGCAATAGAAAAAGTTGCTGCAGTAATGGTTGGAGCAGAATTATTTGTTGTGACTTCATCATATGATGCACCGGCATATCTGGCTATTGAATCGGTCTTTAATTGAGCGATCTTAACCTCCAATAATCCGGGTATGTTATTAATTTTGCCCCTCCATGCACCTACCAATAAAAATCTTTGATTAAAAGTAACGGCATTATTGCCTGTACTGCTCACCTGTTGCGTATGCGCATGATAATGGTAACCCAAATCATCACCATGGTCATGTCCACCATAACTGTCCAATGTTATACTGTATCCCTCCATAGAGGTATGACTCTCCTCATGTCTTCCAAATAAGGCAATACCGTCGTATGCCATTCCAATAAGGGGGGGATGGCTGTGTCCATCATAATCAGCTAAATTATAAAGGTTGATTCCATTTTTACTGTAGGAATGACCATCTGCATGGTAGTGCAACTCCATTCCTCTTCCGACATGTATCCCGCCATGAGTAATTTCAGCGGCATTTGATGCATGCTTTAGCGTATTGTTCAGAGAAGGATAAATAGGTACTCCATCAACAGCTACGCCGTTTGAGCTTAGGCTGGCATAGTTATACACTGTTTGGCTAGTTGCACCGGCATCTTCTCCTAAATTTCCAATAGCACTCAAGTCATTATCTGATAAATTTTCAATGATACCATAATTTTTTAGAGGAATTTTCATGAGATAAGAGGCTGCTTTAGTAGTTCTGGTCACTGAATTATTCTCATACCCTCCGCCTCCACCGTCTCCAGGAGGTCTACTTACATCGATCAATTGATTGGGGCGGGTAGAGGCGGCAAAACTTGCAGTTACTAAGAAAGGGTGAGGGACCCCTTTGTCATCTGTGGCATTGGTGAAGTATACATATTTATTTGTTCTTGCCCCTAATTCAGCGCCATAGACATCAGTGGAGGCAATAGTATGCGAAAGCATATTTTCTCGCAATGCGAGATAAAATGCCTTTGGATATCTCAGCTGAGCTCCAGCGTTAGTTAATCTAGTTTCAATTTGATCGAGCATATTAGAGGCTGCTGTTTTAGCAGCAGCAGTTGCTCCTAGTTGTGCATGATAGCTAACATCGATATCTCCACTTAAATTTAAAAAACCATTCGAGGTGGGATTGATGCTATTTGGAAAAGTGGCCCAAGCATTGGGCTGATAGGTGGTGGATGCGGGGTTAAAATCAGAGCCGGCTTCAATTTCAAGATCAATCAAATCATTTGGATCTGCTAAAAAGAAAGATGAGGCATCTGACGATGTACTCGTCCACTCTAGAGAGGTACCATTGATTTTTAAATATTTATCTGTCCACGAGGTGACCTCAGTGAAACTTGAAGTACTCGCATTGTATTCATATTTACTGCTTGCTGTTATAGTGGCTGCGCTGGCATTGGTACTAAAGGTAACTCCTAAGTATCCGGTATTATCTGAATTGGCAATGTAGTAAGTTCCTCGATCACTTAAAATTGCAGTATTGTTGTCATTGGCATCCAATGCATAATAGCTATGTATGAATGGGTTCAGTTGGTAGATTCCAATTAATGGTGTAGTAGAATTATTTAATGGGGCGTTGAGGTCTACCATTTGAAAAATGGATCTTAGCATGGTCCCAAAGGTAGCTTCCGAAGTATTTAGGTTAGCAATCGGAGTCATAGATAGTGTAGAAATGTCTGCATCATTGCTGAAAGTGATTGCATTGGCTTTGGCCTCATCTAATAAAATCATGTACTTTCTGTTTTCAATTGATGATAAAACGGTGGGTGTCCAAGCTTTTTCGAAGCTTGCATTAAGAATTTCTCCGAAGGATTTAGGACCGTAAAAATCTATATTTTGGCTTGCGCTAGCCCAAGCAACTAGAAGAAAAACCGGGAAAAGAAAGATCTTCATGATAATTTATGATTTGTTGCGGAAAGGGGGGTAATTTATGTTTTATTGGGAAAATGTATGTTAAAATATAAAAAAAAGTCTTGCTCACGCACGAGCAAGACTTTTTTTATCTTTTAAGTACTACATTATTCTGCAGCTATTGCCATCATCATTCCGGTAGCATCGAAAAAATCTCCAGCACCAAATATCTTTCCATCTTTTATTTCCATCCAATGGTATGCACTTAAGGCAAAAGATTTCCCTGTTTCTTTCCATTGGCCGCTCCAAGTTCCATATACCCTCACGCCACCATTTGGTTTTAATGTTGTATTATCAACTCCAGGAAGCCAAACAGCATCATTGAAGGATACATTTTCAGCTCCATTCATATAGAATTTACCTTGTTCTAACATTTGTTCTTTACCTCCTTCACCTACACCATACACAGGAGAGGTATGTGTTACACTGTCATGAATCATTGATGCATACAAATCAAAATCTGTATCTCCCGTAAAAGTCATCATAAACTTTTGGGCAACTTCGAGATTTGCTTTAAACAGTGCCAAGTCATCTTTTACTTCAGCAGCCGGAGGCTGACAAGAAATTATCGCAATTGACATCGCGATTACTAGCAATAAGTTTTTCATAATTGTTTGAATTTGTTTCATTAAACAAATCTAGGTCTAGTTTGTTGGAAATACAAATAAGTTGTTTTAGCAAGTTAGTAATAACTTAGACTGTAATAATAGGTCATTCATTGGCTTGGAAGCTTTCCAGAATAAATCCAGAATTTTTGTATCAAATTATCTTTTACGCCAACAGCTGCAAAATGGCGTTCGGTAATTTGTTGTTCTTCAGTGGTCATGTCTACCATGTAGGCATTGTGTATCCATTGCATACCATTACCGTTTGGGTCGGTAACTGCTGTGGCCCATTGTTGTCTAAACTTGGGATTAGCAGAGGTAAACCAGCCCCCAAGGAATCCTTTAAGCGCTTCTTTTCCTTCAATGTATTCACCTTCAGGGCCATTGATCTTAATGTTGTCTGCGGCTAATGCTAAAATTTTGTCAATTTCTTGGGTATTATGGTACTCAACCCACTTGGTCCAAACCTCTATGGCTTCATCTGAGCCAAGAACCCAGGAAATTGAATCATTTCCTGCTAGGAAGCCAACGGATCTTGGAGTTTCAATGGTTCGGGTGGTTTCTGTTTTTGCTGCTTGATCGACGCATCCATATGATAAGGTGAGTAATAATAGTACGATTTGGTTTTTCATTTATTTAAAATTTTGAGTTTAAAAAAGTATTATAAATTAAGTAATTCGCTTTAACAAGAATAATCAATATAGTGTTTGCCACGGTCTTTCTCCATTTTTTTGAATTAGTTTTACAAACATGGATAATGACTCTGGAGTTTTATTTTGTGCCCAGGCTTCATGCGAAACAATAAATTTTGCTATGAAGAAATAAACAAGTCCTTCGATTTCCTTATTTTTTAATTTGTTATGTATCTTCAATTTTCCCCAATCAAAACGATGATTATTTAAATTTTTGAAATGAGAAGCATTCTTTGGATATGGGCCCGAGAAATGATTATTAATGTACCATGTTAATTCACTCCATATTTTTGGCGCACTGTAAAGCTGCGGAACTTCAGGGGGCAAAACATAGGTTTCCTTTACAGTTCCGATCATACATGGTCCCATGTCCTCTGAGTAAATCGTTGATTTCGAGGGCAATTTAATTGTTCTTATTAAATCAAATTCAATATCTAAAAAATTAATGAAATTTTTAAAAATCACATTGAATTCCTCATTCAAATTTGGAAAAATCCTTTTGGCTTCATTAAAAATTCCGTACTTTAAGGAGGGATGGGACTCAAGATTTGGAAACATATTTTCCAATTCTACTGAAAGATTTGGGAGTATATTATCATCTAAGGATTTTTTAAATGCGACTAAATTGCATGGTGAATTACTCCACCAAATCCGGCTTGGGCTGTTATTTTTTTCCAACCTCCAATTGTCGTTGTTAGTTTTAATTGACAAATTTTCTCCTTCGAAAACGAAATAACCTCTGCCATCCATGCCTACTCCACTGTGCATTTTAAGGCCATTAGAAAATCGAAACATAACTACATAGCTACTAGATATTTTTAGAACAATTATCCTTTAGCGGCAACACCTTTTTTATGATTATCCTCAGCTTTTGCTGCTGCCTTAGCTCCGTCTGCTTCATCTTTGCTGAAGTCATATTTGGATAAATTAGCAATTTTCTTCAAACCATCGAGATTAAATGGCACATCTTCTTGCTTACCCTTAAATTCTCCAAGTGTTCCTTCAACAATTGGAACTTTTGTACTAATAGTTACCCACAATATATTAGCAGATGCAATCACTCCAGCAGCTCCTTCTGCTTTACCAGCTACTTCTCCATTCATTGTTAGACCTTTGGAGCTTCCAACAAGTTCAATTTGGCCTGATAATTCTGCACCCAATTCACCATAGGCACCGACAGATATGCCAGCAAGACCTGGAGCTCCCGCCGTAACTCCTCCTTGTATACCTAAACTTCCCTCAGCTTTTGCCTCAAGAGCCCCTGATATTTTGGGATCGCTAAATACCCCCTTAGTGGAAGTAAATCCAATTGTTGCGCTTCCTGTAAGCGAGGCACTTGCTGCTCCTTCAACACTTGCATTTAAAAATAGTCCTGGTATGCCTAAAGGAACAGGTGGCATTGCTAAACTAAAAGCCATTTCGGGTGTTGAAAAGGATGGAGGTTCACCTGTGAGAGTATATTCTCTTACTCCATCCTCAGGTTTTCCAATAGCTTTTTTCTTTCCTGTTGCCTTGAATAAGGGATGTTCAAATGTTATGGCAGACTCTCCCTCTTCATCACTATTACTTATCGTGAGTGTTCCCCCCATCAAATCTTGAGTACCTTCCACATCAGGTAATTTTTCACCCTCGCCATCTTCTTTTTGTACCGTGCCTTTAACCGATCTTTGTATTGAAGCATTTGAAGAATTAACCTCTTTGACTTCTCCAGGTGACTGATCTTCATTATTGGATTTTAAGGCTTTAGCCCCCATCTGGTCAGCTTCAATTTCCAAATTTTTGTCATCGTTTACAGGGGTATCGTCCTTCATTTGTCTGGTTGGCTTTACACGGCCTTGCTTCTGCTGCACAACATGCCAAGCCTCGTGTGCAAGATGCTTCTCCTGACCTGGAGCAACATGTATGTCAGTACCTTGGGCATACGCATGCGCTTGCATTTGGGCAGGTTGGTCTGAATTAGTATGTACCTTGACGTCATCCAAAGAAATGCCCGATAAATTTTCAACACCTAATTTTAAATTATCAGGTAAGCCTGTCTTATTTTCCTTTTCCTGGGTGGGGGTAGTTTTCATTTGAACTTCCTCATCATCCTTTTTTTTCTGCACCGCAGCATATCCAGCCATTTTGGATTGCAATTGGGCTATTTTATTTGCTTTTGGCCCGTTATCCATTCCATTTACTATTTTCATTTGTGCTAAGGTTGCGGGACGGTTATCAATGAGGCTATTTGATTGTGCATTTTTTACACTTTGACCTGAATTATTTTCGTCTTGATTTGACTTGGAGGTGGATTTTGAATGTTTAGAATAAATGGCCATAATTTTTGTTATAATTCAATTGAATTAAAGATAGAAATATATAATTTAAAACCAAAACCATCTATCATTTTTGATCACTATTTATAACCTTAAACCTCGCTCTTTTGAGTTTGAATTTCCCATTAAGAGTAGGCTAAATTTAAATGAGTTTTCAAATCTTAAAAGATAAAATAATGAAAGGGTGCTTGAATAATTATCTAAGAATTTAGAAGTCTTGTTAATTTGATTCTTGTAAATAGAAGTGGAGCTAACAATGATTTTATTTATTTTTTTGAAATAAATATTTTATTGCAACATTGTTGCATTGTTACTATGTTTGCAGGAGTTTAACGTTAATTAACTCAATATTTTAAATTATAATCATACAATCATGAAAGTTTTTTTTCAAACAAAACCATTATTACTAATATCAATTTTTACATCACTACTGCTATTTATTTCCTGTAGTGATGATCCGGATGATCCAGTTATAGAGAATGAGCAGGAGGTGATGACAACGTTTACTTATACTTTAACGCCGGCAGAAGGAGGGAGCGCAGTTGAATTAAATTATAGGGACTTAGATGGTGATGGATCAGAGGAACCAACCATCACAAATGGTACTTTATCTGCAGAAACTATTTACACTGGGTCGATTACCATACTCAACGAAACTGAGTCTCCAGCAGAGAATGTGACGGAGGAAGTGGAAGAGGAAGACAAAGATCATCAATTCTTTTTTGAAACAACAGTTACTGGCCTTACAGTTGAATATACCGATTTTGATGGTGATGGTAATCCTGTGGGATTATCTACTATTTTAACTACTGGTACAGCGGGTTCTGGAAATCTAACTGTCACTTTAAAGCATGAACCAGATAAGTCCGCCTCAGGCGTAGCTGATGGAGATATGACAAATGCTGGCGGAGAAACAGATATTTCTGTTACCTGGGCAATAACTGTTGAATAAACTTACCTATCTCGGGATTTTTGTATTTTACCCGTTCATTTTATTTGCTCAAAATTGCGAGATAAAAATTACAGGGAGGGTCCAAGAATTGAATTGCTTGGATCCTATCCCTTTTGCCAATGTTTACTTTAAGGAAGTTGAACGAGGTGCGGTAACCGACGAAAAAGGCTTTTTTGAAATACCTCTATTTTGTCAAGGTAGCTTTCATGTAGCTGTAAGTCAAATTAGTTGTAAAACAAGAGAGTTTTACATAACAGTTTCGGAAGATACGACTTTGCTTTTCAAGATAGAGCAAAATAGCCAGATCATGGATGAAATATCAATTGCTACAACAGCGATTGAAAATCCCACTACACAATCAGTAATGCAATTGGATGCCCATGAAATATCTCAATATTCTGATAAAAACATGGCCAATATTCTTGAAAATCTAGCTGGTGTAAGCACAATTAAAAATGGTAATAATATTGCGAAACCTGTCGTAAATGGCTTATATGGAGATCGATTGATATTATTGAATAACGGAGTTGCTCAAAGTGGACAGCAGTGGGGAGCAGATCATAGTCCAGAAATAGATCCATTGTCCGCAGAGAAAATTACAGTAATAAAAGGTGTAAGTGCCCTAGCTTATCAAGGAAATAATTTAGGAAGTGCAATTTTAGTCGCACCGCCTAAAATAGATTTAGAACCTCATTTACACGGCTCAGCCCGGTATTTTTTTGAAAGTAATGGTGTAGGTAACGGGTTAAATCTTAGAATGCAAAAACACTATCAAAAATTTGCTTGGAGTTTCTCAGGAACAGCCAAGAAAAAAGGAGATAGCCGAGCAGCATCTTATTTTTTAACTAACACTGGTGCGGTAGAGGGTGATTATTCATTTCAGACGGAATATAGCCATAATACATCCCTTAAAAGTAAATTATATTTCAGTTCGTTTAATGCTCATTTTGGAGTACTTAGGGGTGCACATATAGGAAATTTGGCTGATTTGGAAGAGGCGCTCAAAAAAGATGAGCCATTTTATACAAAAAAACATTTTTCGTATCAAATTAATGCTCCTTTTCAAAAAGTTAATCATCATTTACTTAAGTGGGAAACATCGTTTCTTTTAAATGAGGATCATAAATTTGATTTTACGCATGCTGTTCAGTGGGATTTGAGAAAAGAATTTGATGTAAGGAGAGCAGGCAGATCTTTAAAACCAGCTTTGAGTTTGGATCAGACTTCTAATTTTACAGAATTAAAATATAACGGCTATTTTTCTTATGATTGGGAGATTTCGTCAGGTTTTCAATTCAATTTGATTAATAATCTTAATGTGACTGGTACAGGGATTCTTCCTTTGATTCCTGATTACACATCGAATAAACTCGGTCTTTTTATATTAGCTACAAAAAAAAAACAGCAATTTAATTTTGAATTTGGGGGACGCTATGATTTTCTTGACCAAAGAGTAGCTACGATTACTAGAGGCATTGTGAAGGAAATTAAAAGATATCACAACAAGGTAAGCAATATTGGTCTAGCAGGGGGAGCTAAATATATATTTTCAAATAAGCTGAATTTATCCTATAATATTGGTCTAGCTTCTAGAAACCCCGGAATTAACGAACTTTATAGTTTTGGATTACATCAAGGTGTAAGCGGCATAGAAGAGGGAGATCCTACTTTGGTAAGGGAAGAAGCTTTAAAAAATACCTTGTCCTTATCCGGTAAGATAACTTCTAAAATTATATACGAAATTTTGTATTTTGATCAAGCAATAGAGAATTATATTTTTTTAAATCCACAAAATCAGTTCCGCACTACCATCAGAGGTAGTTTTCCGGTTTTTAAATATACTCAGACTAGGGCTCGAATGGTAGGGTTAGATTTTACTTCTGCTTTTCTCTTCACAGAAAGAATCAATGCTTCACTTAAGGCAAGTTATTTGAAGGGTACAGATACGCAAAATAATATTCCATTGATTTACCTCCCATCTAATAATTTATTTTTAACGTTTAATTATAAAGTTCCATTAGTTGGTAATTGGAATCAAATTACTTTAGAAATCAATAACAAATATATTTTTGAACAAAAAAATATATTGTCTGAGCAAGACTTTGCTAGACCACCGAAAGGATATAATTTGCTAGGGGTTAAAATTTCTGGTGAACGGCAACTGGGTGCCCAGAGGTTAAGCATGTTTTTACGTATTGATAATTTATTTAACATATCTTATAGGGATTATCTTAATCGTCTTCGCTATTTTGCTGATGATTTGGGTGTTAATGTTATAATAGGTTTAAATTTGAATTTTTAATTATAATGAGATGACGGTAACTGGCATTAAAAAGATGTTAAAAACTAGAAATTTAAGGGCTACAGAGATTCGTGTAGCTTTGTTGGAAATCATATCAAATTTGGGTAGAGCAGTCTCTAACCAAGAGATTCAAAATTCATTGATCAAATTTGACAGAATTACTCTTTACAGAACGCTTAATACTTTTATTGAACGTGGTATTTTGCATAAAATAATATTGGAGGATAATAAAAATTTTTATGCCCTTTGTAATTTAGAATGCACTACAGATAAACACCAGCATCAGCACATTCATTTTCAGTGCAATCAATGTAAAGAGGTTTCTTGTCTTGAATCAAAAGAACCAATCGAACTTGGTATCTCCAGTCATCTTGTGGATGAGATTGAAATTATGGCCTCCGGAACATGCCAAGATTGTTATAATTAGAGGTTGATCCACTTTTTATTGAAGCTATTTTTTTTGGACTGGGAAAAACCTCTATATTATTGAGCTACGTCAAATCTGGTATTTTTTCAACGGACACCGCAAGAGCATTCAATTAAGATATGGAAAACATGAGATCATACCTTTTAGAAGTGAAAAGGCTCATTTGGAGGCGTGTTTTTAATGTCACTAGTTAAGTTCGTCAATCAAATTAAAAGGTTATAAAAGCAAACCTTAGGGGTATCTCTTAACGATGATCTCCAAAAGGTGTACTTGTCAATTATTAATGAAAAGAAGAGAAATAACGGCTATTCTTCCACGACTATGAATTGCCCCATCATACCGATAGCTTCATGCGCTAAGATATGGCAGTGGTACATGTAAGGGAATTCATCACTGGCAAAATTTTCAAACTGCGTTATGAACCTAACTGTTGAACCAGCCAAAACCTGTACGACATCTTTGCGTCCTGCTTTGTGATCTGGGGGCGCTGCACCATCAATATCTAAAATATAAAATTGTACATCATGTATGTGAAACGGATGCTCTTGATCCGAATCATTTGTAATTTCCCATATCTCTATGTTATCCAATGGTATTTCCAAATTGTTTACATCGCGATCATATCCGACACCATCAATTGTCCAATTAGGACCTGGGCCCGCCAATATTTTTTGACGCGTAATATCAGCTTCAGATTCGCTCCAAGACGGAAAGTTTTCTAGTGCAGAGGGGATTGTAGTAATGGCACTTGTAGTAGGTTCAGAAATTATTAGGGTGATCATATTTTCTACATTGATTGCTGATAGACGTCCGCCTCCAGGTCCACCACCACCGGGTCCACCACCACCCACTGGAGCAGTATTTTGAAGGTAAATGGTTTGGCCTTGGTAGGCAGCCAAGTCTAAAATAATTTCATATCTCTCACCATTAGTTATTTCTAATTTAGAAACGTAAGCGGGGGCCGGAAGTAGTCCTCCCTCAGTACCAATAACTATTATATCTTCTCCGGTGCTCAAGTTTAAAGTAAAATTTTCACCATCATCTGCGTTTAATATATGAAAACGAACCATTTGAGCTGGTAGTTCTAAAACTGGATCAATTGTGCCATTAATTACTGGGACTTCAGTTCCTCCCTGGGTTACAAATTCATATGAATCATCAAATGCTTGGTATTGGAGAATTAAAGGGTATTCATCAATGTATAATGTCTTTGGAAGTATTGCCTGAATTGGAGATGACTCATCGCGAACTATGATCATTCCAGCCAATCCAGCGTTTACTTGTTCCCTACTGTTTCCGTGTATGTGTGGATGATACCACGAGGTTGATGCTTCATCCATAACTGTGAAAGTAGGTTGCCATGTAGAGTTGGCATCAATCACAACATGAGGACCACCATCGATATTTGGAGGTACATGCATTCCGTGCCAATGTACGGTTGTCGCCTCAGATTGATTGTTATTGACAGTAATGTTTATTATGTCATCTTTGTTCATTAACAGTAATGGCCCAAGATAGGATCCATTAAATCCTCTAGTTGTTGTGAGATAGCCTTCATAGAATTCCGTGGATCCATAATCCATCGTTAGGTCTATATTAGTACTAGTAATGATTTCTGGGAATTTTAAGGTCGTAAGTCCTGATCCATAAGGTATTCCCGATGTATCCTCTGTCGATTCCTCTTCCTCTGTTGATTCCTCTTCCTCTGTTGATTCCTCTTCCTCTGCTGATTCCTCTTCCTCTGTTGATTCCTCATTAATTATTTGGGGCACTTCATCTTCTATTTCGTCTTCATTTCCACAAGCTGCTAATAAAATCACAAGGCATGCAATTAAGCCAGTAATTACATTCTTTATCTGATTTTTCATATGTTTAAATTTATGTTAGATCTTAATCAAAAGAGGAGCACAATTTGTATAGTAAAGATAATTGTTTAGTGGGAATAATTGTAATTATGGTAAAAGAGGTTCAAAATACGATTTTCATGATTGAAGGATGGTCAAATATGATATGATCTTGCCCTTTGGCACGGACATTTTTTTTATGTATTTCAAACGTAATTAACTATCTATTCGGAATTACAAAAAACTATATTTCTTACTGTAAAAAACCATTTGCTCTTCAAAATCTTTGTGTTCATGGATTTCAATATCAATAATTGCACCTTCCTCGTTCATGATTGGATGTAATATAGGATTTACAAATCCACTGTAAGGAGCTGAAGTAAATTTGGCATCCCTTGCTAATACTTCTGCATGTATTTTTTGGTCTATTTTGACTCCATAACCTTCTACTAAGGCTTTTGCTGCTTCGAAATCACCTTCAGATTTGATGCGCTGAACTTCTTTCAATAATTGGCCAAAAATTTCATGGAGAGCTTGATAGTCTTTGATATCATAGTAAGTTTTATCGTTTTTTGTAATTCGCTCGATGGCATTTATTTTTGCACCCTGCTCAAAAGCCCAAGCGGACACCCAATGGCGATTGACCATATGAGCCTCTTCAATATCATTTCCCAGCTTAATGCGAATCAGTTGCATAATCAATCCATTTCTAATGTACCCATCATAAGTAGCTTTTCCAAGTGCTCGCCAATTATCAGTTAATCCTAGTTCTTGTATTTTTGGACTAAAAGCATAATATAATCCAACTAAATCGGCGCGACCTTCTTCTATTGTTGAATAATAGTTTTGCAGGGTCTCTTTAGGTTGTCTTATACCTTCATTGAGTTGTCCTGAGGCATGACCTACAACTTCATGGAGGGCGGTATGTAATTTATCACCTACCTCACCATAAGCTTTTTCACCGTTTATCTCTTCCTGATCGAAAGCAAACTCCTCCAATCTTCCAGAACTACCCCCACTATTATATGCATCTGTTATGTTACCCAATGAAACTGATTTCGATCCGTATTGCTTTCGAATCCAATTATTATTGGGCAGATTTACTCCGATAGGAGAATTAGGAGAGGCATCACCTCCCAAACCTGCCACATGAACTGTTTTGTAAGTGATGCCAACCACATTTTTTTTCTTATGTTCTTCCATGATTGGAGAGTGGTCTTCAAACCATTGTGCATGCTGGGAAAGGACTTCCATTTTTTTGGACATGTCAAAGTCTTTGATTTCAACAATACTTTCATAGGATCCTCTATAACCTTTTGGATCATTATACACTTCAATAAATCCATTGATCCAGTCAATATTTCCCTCTGTACTGTTTGCCCAAGCAATGCAATATTGATCCCAAATATCTAAATTTCCCGTTTTATAATAAGTGATTAATAATTTGAGGGCCTCCATTTGGCTTTTGTTTTCAGCAACCTTCATTGCTTTTTCTAGCCATTCTATTATTTGGTCAATGACTGTGCCATACATTCCTCCCGATCGCCATATTTTTTCAACTAATTCTCCATTTTCGCGTACGAGCTTTGAATTGAGTCCAGCCTCAATGGGCATTCCCTTTGGGCCGTTGTAGGCTTTTTTGTAGAAATTAATCACTTCCTGATCGGTAATATCGGGTCCATAAAAGTTGACAGCAGAAGACAAAATATTATCTACTCCGCTTTTTTTATTTACTTTTTTAGAATCCAAATCACTAAAAATCACATCAATGATTTCTTGATCAAGTTGTGTATTTGATTTTTCTAATAATTCATCTATAAAATAGGTTTTCGTAAAATTGGGCTTGATTTTATCATTAGAATAATGATGATGAATCCCATTGGAAAACCAAATACGTTTTAGGTAAACTTTAAAAGCAGCAAATGAGTCGCTTGTTCTGTCTCCGATATAAGCTGTATTGATTTGCTCTAAGGCTTTTCTTATACTCAGGTTATGCCGATAATTTTGATCCCATATTATGTCTCTTCCTGATAAACCTGCTTGATTGAGATAGTATACCAATTTTTTTTCTTTCAATGTGAGGTCTTCAAAACCTGGAATACTATATCGAATCACGCGCAAATCTGCAAATTGCTCTACTAGAGGCTTTAATTTTTTTGCTTTGGTCTGGGTACGTTTATCATTTTGATTTGAGCAGGCATAAAGGGTCAAAGTAATGAGGAAGGCATAAATAATTTGTGGAAATTTCATTATTTCTAAATTTTAATGAGATAACAAGGATACTTTGTCCGGAGTAAAAATAAATGTTTGTTTTCAAAAATTTATGATTAATCTCATAATTCGAGGAACTAGTGGTACAATTATTATTTACTACTTCTTGATTTAGTGCAATTTATGTCTATAGGGAGCTTGACTAAAAAAACATTTGCCTTACAAAAAAAATAGGATTAATGAAATTGCGTATTAGGGGTTTAGATTAGCGAATCAATTTTTTCCCGGGATCGAGACTTTTTAATTGTCCTTTTTCTCTAAAATAAATTATTCCATTTCCTTCTGGATTTGTGATCTCTTTATCGGTTATTTCAAGGGCTTTTAGTGAGGCATGGTAGTCAGCAAAAGTACCAGCACCAGTGTACCAAATATCATCTCTATTACCTATTTCATCACAAAATTTTGAAATATTTTCATTTCTCAACGTATCTCTGAATTCCCATGAGTGACCCCAAACATAAAAAAGAGAAAGGGTAGGGCTGTTCAAAGAGATATATTCTTCCAAATAATTCATTGCCTCATTATCATGGCAAGTAGGATTCCATAAGTAGTAATTTTTGGGAAGTTCAAAGTTATATGAAGCTTTCACGGTACGCGCATTGGTCAATTGGGTAGTCCTAATCACATCCGCCACATTTTCATTGGTGCTACCGAAAGCATAAGCCATACTTGAAATCTTATTTTTTGATAGGGCAGTTAAATTTTCAATATCAACATTGATTTCTTCTAGTATTTCTTCATCGGATAGGCCTATCAGTGCTTTGTGATAGGTCCCATGTACGGCGATTTCATGATTCTTAAAAACGTGTTTTAAGGTGTCTCTTGATAAATAGGTTTGCAAGACCTCGTTGGCTTTACCTTTATTCCAAATTGTTTTTGTATCTAGAAACCCAGAGTTTAAATGAAAGGTACCAATAATACCATAGTGATCAAATAATTGGGCCAATGCGATGTCATCAACTAAACCATCATCATAACTCATGATCAGCGCTTTATATTTTCCATTTGGATAGGTCCAATTAATGAAGGTATTTTTTTCAGAACAGCCCATCGTTAGAAGACTAACCGTTAAAGTTAAAATGAGAGGAGATAAATTTTTAGTCATGTCAAAAGCGGCTTATTTTAGAGTACAGATTTAGGAGTGACGGTTAAAATTCCTCGCATGGTTAGATAATGTCCCGGGAAGGTACATAAAAAGGGATAAGGTCCAGGGACAAGGGGAGCAGTAAAGTAAATACTTTCAATTTCATTGGGAGCTAGAAGATTGGTATGGGCAATCACGTCCTCTGTATCCGGGACATAAGCCAACTTTGCGCCATCCAAGCCTAATTTTGTGGCTGCAATTCCCACCTCATCTTCTTTGTTTTGAGCAATCAGTAAAAAATTATGTGGCATATCATCAGTATTATTGAAAGTAAGTTTCACTTTACTTCCAGCCATAACTGTGATGTTTGATTGATCAAATTTCAGACCAGGTGCGGTACTTATTTCAATTATTATATCAACCTTGTTTAACCATGTTTCAGGTTCCTCTGTGACATGTTTCACAGATACTTTTTTTGTGATACTCGTGGTTGTGTTTTTTACAGTAAGGTTTGATCCCCCCTCAGGAATCTCATTAAGCGTGTAATAACCAAAATCGTGTAGTAATTTTTGATTCAAATCATTTAAGATTCCGGGTGCTTTAATTTCATAAATATATCCTTTTCTAAATTGATCGATCTTTAGTAGTACATTAAGTCTATCTTCGCTCAAGAAAATATTAGTGATATTTCGATTTTCTTTATTTTGAACATCACTGCCATAAAAATGATGATATGAATAAGTGAAATCTGTTAATTTATAGGATGAAATCTTTTTTGCCGTTACTTCATCAACAGGCTGAGTGAATTCCAATAAAAATCCTTCTGGATGAATCTTGATTGTTTTTATTTCAAATGGAATTTTTCCTGTCCATGAAATGCGTTCCAGCGCATAGCTTGACTGACCGGTAGAGCCCCAGCCGCGATTCGTTTGACCAATATAAAATGCATCATATTGCGGATTATTAATAATTCTCAACACTCCTGATGAAAATCCTTCTCTAAAAGGGAAACAAACTCCTTGATACACACCATTAATTTTTTCTTGAAAGACACGCATGATTTGACTATGACCTTGATCCCCCACTACCATTTGACCCTCAAATGGTCCCATGTTCTTTGAAAAAAAATTAATATCTGAAGTAGAAATCCCCATCAGGGTATGAGGAAACCAAACAGAGGGTGCCTTTACTCCTTCCACTTTATTTTGATATTCGTAAAGTGATAAATTTTTAGTATCATCAATATCTTCAATCTTCAAGTCGACAGGTGATCCTTTTTCACTAGACCACCTTAAACCGGCAGGATTTCCGGCAAAATTACCCAATTCAA
The DNA here is from genome assembly GCA_902605755.1 of uncultured Marinoscillum sp. Taxonomy (GTDB): domain Bacteria; phylum Bacteroidota; class Bacteroidia; order Cytophagales; family Cyclobacteriaceae; genus UBA4465. The sequence goes on from CACLDR010000001.1 coordinate 109,731, forward strand.
GATGCGTCATTCTTCCCGAACCGACCCAATCTCCTTGATTTTCAGTATAAAAAATATCACCTTCAGGGTTGACACAAAATCCTGCAGGAGATCTCAAACCAGTAGCATAAGGAGTCACTTGCCCATTTTGACTAACTTTCAACATCCAACCACGCCATTTTGATCCACTTTCACCATATCCTATCCAACCTAAATTTAGCGTAACTAGCATTTGACCATCAGGTAATAAAACAGGCCCGTAAGAATATTCATGATAATTGCCATTCAAATCCCATTTAGTAATTGTTTTATATATATCTGCTTGATTGTCTCCATCTTGATCTTTCAACTCGGTAAGTTCTCCTCGTTGATTACAAAAAAAGGACCCTTCATGATATAATAGTCCGAGTGGTTCATGAAGGCCATGGGCAAATCTGACATATTGGGATTTGGGATTTTCTGGATTTAGGATTAACCAAATCTCACCCCTTCTTGTGCTTACGCCTAGCTGACCTTTTTCATTAAAGGCCAATCCGCCTACTTCAAGAATAATTTCTTTTGGAATATAAATTTGATCGATTTGATAATAATCAGATTCCTTAGGTTGACTGAGTGCACAATTATAACTGATGCAGCTAATTAGAATAGAAAGGAGTTTAGTTGAAATATTCATTTTTGGAAGATTTACAATACTTGTCGCTACCAAAATAAGGAGTAGACTATTTTATTATCTTTTTGTAAAGGATAAATGAGTTCCTTTAATCCATTTATTTCACGTATAAAGGGATGGGATTCACCTAAGTTTTTAAAATAAAAAAATCCGCCAACAGAATAAAAATCCTCATTTATTTTTTCTATATAATCTGCTCTGGCAGCCCGGCAAAATAAATTACTGTCACCATTAATTGATAGTGTTCTTTTTAGACCAGTGGATGATTTGTCAGGTTGATATTGATCTTCAATGGTTAAATTTTGGTATTTAAAGATGAAGATTGGTCTTTTTTTGTTGTCTATTCTGTATCCTAAAGGTTGAATGTCTTTACTAATTTTCAAAGGAAAGGCAGTCATTTTATTTTTTAATGGGGATGCAACGAAATGTTCATTCAATTCAATTGACATCGCTTGTGGAAGCAATAGTTGATCAATGCCTCTCCCTTCCCACATTTCGGTAACATCGGCAAATCCACCTTTCCATACTTTTAATAGGCTCCCGTGGGCTAAGTCATATGAATAATGAACGCCTCTCGGATCACCAACAGAGATGGCATGTGTTCTTTTTTCATCTTGATAATTTACGAATCCTCTGATCATTTCAGGAGTTTGGGAAGGGTCGATTAGTAAAGTTTTCTTTGTGTTATTTAAGGGATACGGATAAAGCCCCTCTAAGGTTCTTAATTCCTGCATAGGACCTTCGTATTTTAGCCAAAGCCCTTTACCCCAAGTATAATTAAAATAATTTATTTGAAATGGATGGCTACCTTTTTTGAGATTTATTATTCCTTTTCTTGATTCAAAATCATGTTTACCATCATGATTAATGACTTGCTTTTGATCAATGTAAAGAGATGAGCCATCATCTGATAATAAATCAAATAAATAATCTCCTTCGATAGCTACATTTAATTTACCCGAGAATTTGAATGCAATGCCATCCCTTCTTTGAGATAATTTATTTACATCGATATTAGTTGTTTTACCCTTTACTTTGGGTGTTAGGGTATCAAAATTAGGTAATTTGGTAATTGGCATTGGGACTTCAAAATATTGATATTCAATATTGCTTGTGTATAAGGTGTCCGTTTCATAAAGTTTATATTTTATATTTCTGAAAGCAACGGGACCGTGGTCTCCTTGTAGCATCAACGCTGCTCTGGGTAATTCGAATTGATCTGAAATATGTGCAGCTCTGGTAGGGCCCGTTACTTCTATTTTTTTATGGATTAGTATGCCGTTATGATTAACTTCCTCAAACATGGCATTGGTAATTTTATTGCCTAAAGAGTCAAATTTAGGGGCTTTGAACTTGATGTGAAGATGTTGCCATAATCCTGGGGCTTTAATTACATTTTTTTGGGGGGCATGTCCCTCAAATCCTTTTTCTCTTTCTGGTTTTTGATTATCCCATCTCTCATAAATACCTCCACAATCTTTTGAGGTTAGCTTTTCTTTTCCCCAGCTATCAAATAATTGTATTTCGTATCGACTTTGAAAATAGATACCTGAGTTAGACCCTTTGGGAATCATGAATTCAAGATCTAATTCGATGTCACCATGTTTGAATCTAGAGAAGATATGTGCTCTATTTTCAGTAGTTGGCTGATTAATTAAAATACCTGTGCCCTCCTTGGTTTTCATATGTAATGCTTTTGTAAAGTCAGAGTGAACTTGACCTACTATGCTCCAGTTTTGACCCTCTCCTTTGAGCTCACTAATTTTTGAAAGTTTGAGAGTATGAAAAGGAAGTGAATTGGGCACGAACGATTCGTGGTCACTCAAATCATCAACTATGAAAGGCTTACAACCAAAGAGGATTGTTAAAAAAAAGATAGCGATATTGACACTGGTTTTTTTCATTGGTTTTATCGATTATTGAAGTGCCTCATGGCGTGATTAATTTTTATTCAAATGCTTATACCTAATATAATTTTTTATTTAAATTAAGTTTCGTACCAACATTAACAAATTTGTAATTTTTAAGAGCTCTAAATTGCTATTTCTTTAAAAGTTGCATATATTCCGATCTGCGTTTAAGAATAACATGCCTTGCAGAGTTATTTCTACTTTAGTTACCAATTTTTTCACATTATTACATTTTTTATTTTAAAATAGTTTAAAGGCAAGACTTAGTTGAGAGTAAATTTATAATAAATTATTGGCGGGGAATTTTTTTTCCATTGTATTTGTCTCTTCTATACCAAAATATCATTTAATTTCTATAATTATGAAAAATGTAAAGGCCATTTCGTTGTTCATTTGTATCGCAATATTCAATTTTATTATATCATGCGGGGATGAGAATGCTATATCTTATTCTCTCACCGTTCAAGTTGAACCTGATGATGGGGGCAGTGTTTCCCAAAGATCAGAAAATTTTATTTCGGACACGAAGGTGACCCTAATTGCAACGGCTAATTCGAATTATTCTTTTTCGACTTGGACAGGGTCTGTAAATAGCACTTCCAATCCACTAGATATAATTATGGATGAGCATAAATCAGTAGTTGCCGTTTTTAAATTAATGGACAGTGATCGAGATGGGATTACAGATGACTTAGATGAATGTCCAAATACAGTTGAAGGAAGTACAGTCGATGATAATGGTTGTAATGAGGATTTAAAAGAAGTTGTTGCAACCGTTTGGACGGGAGATTTGATTAATTTTATTAAAGCAGATGGGGCTGATCCTGCATTAGCTGTAAACCAAGATCGCATAACTGACAAAGTCTGGATTACCCGGGACAATGAGGGAGGACAAATATACAACCGGATATTAGAAAGTACTTCAGACAAAGTAACGAGCCCATTGGGAACTAAATGGTCTGAAGGGGCCCTTGATGATTATGCATCTTTAACTTATACCACCTTTCGAAATGCGACGGGAAAACCAAAAGATGCCGTGGGTACAACTTATGTGGTACATCTAATTGAAGAAAATATTTATTTATCAGTTAGACTAACTTCTTGGTCTCAAGGTAAGGCAGGAGGGTTTGGTTACGAACGTAGTTCTAAATAAGAGGTTGTCAAGCCGAGCCCGAAAGAGAATAGGGATTGCTTTTTTTAAAGGATTTTAATAATAACAATCATAATATAAAGGACTGCTTATCTAATTTCAATAAACCTTTATAATTCAAAATAATGATTCCAAATTTCCAAACTTTTTTCACCAATAAAAGATTTATTTTTATAGGTGTCTTTTTAGCCTTTTAAAGAGCATAAATGATACGATCTTTATGGTTAAAATCTGTTCAAATAAAAATTTAGCTTAAAACACAATAGCATTTATTATTTTTTTACCTCAGTGTTTTAGTTGAATCACTTTTTTGTCAATAACTATTTATTTTTCTTATTTATTGCGGAAAAGTATGGATTTTAATAGTGTAAATACTCTCCATAAAAGCCTTTTACAACGAGGAAAAGGCAGAATAATGCGCACCAAGAAGTGCTTTTTATTTCTGCCTTTTATAGAAAGTTTAAATTTTCATTAAAACAAAACTAGATTTATTGAGTGGATAAACCAGGCATAAAGGACGCATTGTATTGCCCTCTCGACCATTCTAATAACGACTCATTATATAATTGAAAATCATTCTTCCAAGAACCATTTCCAAACATTTCATTATAGGCCTCTTGAATACTTTCACCTTCAGAGGCCCCTTGTGGCAACCTCATGTCATTGTAGGTAGTAATGATTCGCACAGTATTGGCATTTCCTCCAGAATCTAGATAAAAAACTGCCCATCTGATTTCTGGGCGCACTTTGGCCAATACCTGCTTGTACCTTTCCAAGTAACGCCAAAAATGGTCCTGATTCCCATTTTTCATTACTCTGGTCAAACTTCTCATATAGCGCTGAGCCTCCGGTTTTTCAAAGTTTAAGCTCAATTCTTTCACACGTCCCCAAATATAAGGTCCCTCACCCTTTTGGATATACTTTTCTACATTGTCCCTCCAAAATTTATTTTGAGCTGAATTGTCAATTAAAAACCAATCGATAGATTTTCTTGGCATAATACGCTCATAAAGTCCATTTTCAGCATTTGCTCCACTGGTCATTTTAGCCGTAAAAACAGACATTTCTTGAGTATTATTGTATAATTTGGTTTTTTCAGCGATCGCTTGTTCGAATTTTGCTATCATTCCTTTTTTAGGGATATATTCATAAGTGATCCAATATTCTGCATCTGGACTTGATTGAGAAAACCCAAAATGGCTATTTAATATTATGATAATGATTAATACATAATTTTTCATTTAATTATTTTGTTTATATTGAATTTTTAATTTGGTATGTCAATTTAGTAACATTTTAATATAGAGTAGTATTGTAGTTAATATTACTTTTAAAGGGTTTTGGCTTTTTTTGATCTTTACTTTTTCTGAAATAAAAAAAGAAGAAGGGATTGCTTGAATCGTGCAATTAAAAGTAACCAAAATTAATATGAAATTTGAGATGGCACTTATATCAAAGTAAGTTTTCTAAGAGAGAAAGAGTTAGGATAAAGCTTGTCTAATTTAGAAGACCGAAAGTCACATTTCTTAACTATGCATTTAGATTTTCTTGTTATACCTCCCACTGGGACGGATTTGGATAGGTTCTTTCTAGATACTTACTCACTTCAGGACAAGGGGTTATATTTTTATTTCGGAGGTCAGCAACACAAACAAATGAAAAATTTAAGGCTAAAAAGATCCTTACTTTATTAATGATGCGAGAAAAATAATCAGATTGAATAAGGATTAAAGTCTTCTTCTTTTTTAAAAAATTTAACATATTATGGTGCGAGAAGTAATAGCAGTAGGCATCTACAAAACAAAAGGTATCTTCTGATCTAAACAATATCTTCCTAAGCTGTTCTACAGCCTCTGGATAAAGGAGAATGAACTTTTTTATATAGGTTTTATTAAAAATTCTTGGGCTATGTCCAATAGGCGGTGGCATTTTTTTATTAAGGTTTAACTGTTGAAAGGTGTTTTTTCTTGCTTTAGAGACGTGACCATCCAGATTAAAAGGATTAATCAAATAGGAATTTCGGCTTATGAATCTCAATAGGATATCAGATTCTTGATACCAGATTGGTTTTCCAGTATTATCGAATAGATCTTTTAGTGATAGCGGCGCTGTCAAAAGCATGTCATCGTTGAAATACAAAAAGTCTTCAGTTAACTTGGGAATTCTGTGTAGCACTGATTCAATGGTACAGGAACAAAAAGAAACTCCATTTAATAATTCGATGGCATTGATTATGATAAGATCTGCTCTAGTTTTATCGATAAAATTTGGAACCGACCCATGATTAGTTACCAAATATATTTTATGAATGTATTTAGAAAAATAGAGGTCTAAACTTCTTAAAGAATACTTTAATTCATTTAGGCTAGAGTTAAAACGTGCTGTATTGTTTGCAAAACTTTTTTTTTTAGTATGTTTATCTTTTTCTTTTTGCCATTCTTTGTGTTCATGGTCAACCCAAGTATATACAACATCTATTTTTTTTGGCATGATGGTTACTTTTTGTTATTTTTTCTGATCATGACAAATTTCAACTAAAAAAATGAATTTTATATGCCATTTTTAGGAGCGATTCGCAAATAGAAATAATTAGCTTGTCCGTAGTGCAACTAATCATGCATTAATACAATTAAAATCTGATTATGTATTTCTTAAAAATAATTTTTACCTTAACCCGCTGAGATCATATTTCGATACAAAATTCCAGATGAGCTCACTGGTATTTGCTTCTTCATAGGAAAGATCAAACCAAACATGATCTCCCTCAATAACCTTATAATGTTCTACTGAGGTACCGCTGTCTCCATCATGATATGCATAATGTTCTATTAGGGTACCATTGTCAGTGATACTATTAGTCAAAGGATCTTTACTCGTATGGTTGAAGGAAGTCCAATAATTCAACATTTCTTCTACTGATGCATAAGAATCACCAATACCATCATAAGGACGGTAGTAATCTGAAGTCCCATGAAATTCAATAATTGCAGTTGGGTGAATTGGGTTGCAGTTATCTATCGTTTCTTGGTACATCAAACCAGAGACAGCACCTATCGCAGCTATTTTGTCACTATTGTAGCACGCAAGTGCGAAGGTAAAGTCAGCACCATTCGAAAAACCACAGGCATAAATACGTGAACTGTCAATATTGTAGTTGACAGTTAATTTATCGATTAAGGCATTTACAAATTCAAAATCTTTTGCGCTGCTTTTATTAGTTGAACTAACCAATGCATTATTCCAGTGCGAGTCACCATTTAATATTGTTCCTTGAGGATAAACGAGAATAAAGTTATTTGAATCAGCTATATTTCTCATATCGGCATACCCCAACTGACTACCTGCTGAGTCACCATTACCATGAAAATTAAGCATCAAAGGAACTTTTATTGAATCATTATAGGATTCAGGGACATATAATATATATTCTCTAATAAGGCCGTCATGGATGATTGAATCTACGTTTATATTGGTGAAATCTATATTCAATTTATTTGAGTCTTTATCTTCTGAAGCCGTCTTATCATATTCTTTATCGGTCATGGTCTGATCATTGTCATCAGAACTACATTGGCTGAATAAAATAAGAGAATTAATTGAAATAAACATTAGAAAGTATTTCATAGCTCTATAAAGATATATTTCTTTCATTTTGAGTATAGTTAAAATAATTATGATTTAATAGATTACTTTATGTAGGGGATTTTCAAAGATAACTTGCTTTAATCATTAAGTAATCATTAAATTAGGTTATATGTGCTTTTATTAAAGTACAAAGTTTAAAATTCTTTTTTATTTCAATAATTTTGAATTTTGACAAGGCAAAGTTTCGCTGGAAAAGAAATAATTATAGGATAATTTCTATTATTGGTATTTAAGTTTCACGGAAGCTCAAAATCAAATACGCTCAATTATTAATAATTCACCTTCAAAAGTAGAGCGAGAATAGAGAAGATTTTTTGGTAAGCCTAATTTTTAAACCAATTATTCATTTGTTCTACACTTGGAAATACAACCACCACATTTACGTTGCTGCGTTTGTTTCCCTCATAATGGATAGTTACATTACCAACTAAAAACTTGTCCTGAAAAGGAAGTAGCGCAGCTCCAGTTTTACAGCATATTTTATTGAAAATGACTGATTTTAACCTTTAGATTACCGATTACATATCCTTTTGACTTTTTTATTGCTTGATATTAAAAAGGTAAAGTTATTGAAATTTTCATACCCATATTGTTAAATCTCAGATATAAATATTCTACATCTAAATTATAATTGGTGGATAAAAAGTATTTGTAAATGTTACTCAATTCAGACAGGCACCTTCAATCCAGGAAACTACAATACTTTGAGCAAAACAAGAATTACTATAGGTGATTCCATCGCAGCCACACACTGGTTGATAAATTTCAATGCAAACTTTATTTGGGTTTGGAGGATCGGTAAAACACATATCTTGAGAGATTTCATGATCCCCATCTTCACTGCACGAAGTTAGGGTGAAGAGCGAGAGGATAATACCCAAAATATGTGAGTTTTTGCGAGTCTTCATAGTTCAATATATTTAATATGTCATATTTAATATGTCAATTGCGAAGCGTTAAAGGGATAATATTCAAGCCATTTTTAATCCAATTCTTTGGGTAATTTACGTGGGGATATATTTTAAGATTAGTATTCAAAAACAACAAAAAAACAAAGTACAATCATATTGCGATAACCTTATCACTTCATATGAGGTTTTACTTGGCCATCCCATCCTTTTAGATTAAATGATAGTAATTTTATTTGAATGAAAATTATATTCAAAATAATGTTGTATATACAAATGCCAAAAATTTTTCTTTTTGAGAGTAATTCTTAAAAAACCACCTATCTTTTAAATAAGTGGTTAGAAATTTAAGTGGAGAAGATGAGATTCGAACTCACGACCTCTTGACTGCCAGTCAAGCGCTCTAGCCAACTGAGCTACATCCCCAAATATATGATTTCGTGTATTTTCACATTATTCAAAAGTTAATTTTAAATAAAACTGTCAAGGAAATCAAAAAATATTTTTTTCAACACAAAAGTATATAAAAACAGACTAGGAAAATATTATATTGATTTTGAACTAAAAAAAAGTGATTTTGGTTAAGTGGAGGTTTGTATGAGTGCTATGAAAAATGGTTTTTCCTTTCTACATGGATGCCAAAGACTACGTTGGAAGAAACGATTTTAAGGATAAGAATAATTCACTAAGGGTGGAGGATTTTTAGTAGTTTTAAATAATTAAAACCAGTCCTGTAGAAACTTGGCAACTGCTTCAAAATGAATTTCGAAAAATTTTCCTTTTCTTATTAAGGTTTGACTTATTTAAACCTAGCCTTTATCAAAGTAATATTTTAATCAACATTTGGGATAACGAGGAAAACCCGTTTTACAAAGAGAATAGTTTAGAGGAATACTACAAAAAAAATGGGGTACTTTAAATTTTCAAAGTAACAGAACCAACATTAGAAATATTTCCTGCAAGGGGGAAAATTAAAATAACTGTGTTCTTATTCTTCCCCGAGGAGGTTATAACTTAAGTAGCAATCAACCATGAGGGATATGACTTTGCCCAAATACTTTCTGAACAATGGATAACATCTTCTGTTCTAAAATATAGGCTACCAAATATATTGAGCTCAAACCAACCACATAAAGTTCCTGTAGTAGACACATGTATAGCCCTAAAAATTCTTAGAACGTAAGCAAAAGAATTCAAATATGTTACTAATCAAGTTGGAATTATTCGTTTTTCTGCGGGAAGTCACTTAGCAGCAATGGCTAGTTTATTGTACAGTGTTGGCAATGTTAAGCGACAAAATTTTGTTGCATTAATTTATGGAGTACAAGATTGAAAAATAAAACCACAATTCACCTTGAAAAGAAATATTTTATAGAAAATGGACAAATGAAGAAGAGATCCAATTAGATCTAATAATTCTAAATAAATGAAAATACCCCGCCAACCTTTTTAGTTCACATCTATAATGATCCACTCTGTCATGTTAGCGAATCAATAGATTATACAGAAAAATTATTTGAAAAAATATCCCCGTTGAAATGCACTTATTTGCAAAGGTGGGCATGGATTTGGATTAGGAAGAGAAAAAGATGTACAGACCTATGGCTAGGTTATTTATTTCTTGGTTAAGTAAATTATAAATTCATTAAATCTTTATTTTCTAATTCAATATAAGATTAAGATTTTTTACAGTTGCCTTCTGCCTCGCAATCTCATCCTTCAAACTTTTCTTCATCATCCGTTTATGATTGTTTGATCTAAACATATCTCCATTTAGTTTTAACTCGAACTCCGCTATCTTTTAATTTAATTCAACCTTTTGATTTTGACGTAGCTCAGATTCATGGCACAAAATTAATTTGAACTGGAGCACTACTTTCGGATTGAGAATAATTCACTCAAAGGTGGAGAATATTTTGTAGCTTTGATTAACCATAATCAACCGGTATGAATCATTTAAAAAACATACTGCGATATAATTTTTTTTGTTCACTTATATTATTTACCAATTGTGGTGAAGATATTGAACCAGAAATAACTCCGATAACTAATGGATTATATGATGATCAAAGCTTATTGATTGGTAATTGGCTGGTTCACAGAGTTGATGGAGAATCCATAAATGAATTTTGTATTTTTGGGGAGTGTCTTAACGTCGACCACCAGTTTATATTTTCTTTTGATTTTGACAATTCTCTTAGAACTAATTCTACTACGACTTTTGAAGGGGAAACTATTGTAATTATTTCTGAGGGTAGTTGGTCTTTTGATGAATCTGATTTGGTGGGAATGACCTTAAAATTACAACATGCTTTTTTTGATCCTGATTCTACTGATGATGGTGATATTACAAATTCCAAGCTTAAGATTACATCAATAAGTAATAAGCGAATGTCCGCAATAGATATTGAAGAAATAGAAGTAATTGAGATAATTTATGATTTAAAGACTGATTCATATGTTGAGTCAACTGTAATAAATGAGATAAGATCATATATGGAATTTATTAGGCAATAATTCATTTAATTAGTAAAAACTTAAAAACACCTTCTCTCTTGTGTATTTTTTGTTCACTTGTATTATTCACTAATAATTGTGAAAATATTCTTCTTTGCGGAGCAAAATTGAGAGTAATAATAGTAGCGAAGAAATACTAGTTATTCGTTGTTATTGTGGGGAAATTGTAAAAATTAATATTCCATGATTTATTCGAGGTTTGGGGGGATATTTCCAATTGATATAACTATCAGAAATCCTCTCCGGATTGAAAAGGGATACCATTATGGAGGTGATTTTCAAGATTCTCTAGGAGTCGATCCATCTTATTATCCTGTAAAAAATCTCTGTTCAGATAATCTGCTCAATATTTTTTTCTGGGGGGTATTGCTTGATTCTCTTTAAGGAACGGAGCTGTGAAACGATTTTGCTTGGCAACCGTGGTAATGGCTAACTCTTGTGTGCGTACCAATTATTTTAAAAGAAATCAATTTTGGTCCAATCATTCGTTCACTTGGATGGGAACTTATAATAAAATAGGAATTAGATATATTAACAAAAGTCATTTTGATTTCAATGGGGGAAATGGGAATTTTAGAAATGTCAGCTTACCTTCATACAAATCACTAGAAAATGAGTTAGGTGCTCAAAAAGATGAATATAAAAAATCGAAAAGACCCTTTTAAAAATATTGATTGAGTTTTTATGATCCTAATTTTCACACTCAGGTTCATAACTGAAGGTAATCTTTTTCCTTTGCAGTATTATAGCATTATTTTTTATTGATATCGCAAAATATTTATCAGCCCAATAGGTAAAATTTTTAATTATTTGTTAACCTAGCCCTTTTGTATTGATCAAAAATAAATTCAGTCATAATATCAAGATTTTTTTGAGAAAACATTTTTTTTTCTGTCCCTGAATGAACACCATCCTCCTCAATTATTAATCTTGTTGAGAGTCCTTTGCTTATCAATGCATTGTGTAGTATTTCACTTTGACATACCGGTACACTAGTATCCTTAGCTCCATGAAAAATCAGAAAAGGAGGTGTTTTGGAATTTATATAAGTGATTGGATTAGCCATTTGAGTAATGATTTTATTCTCTTGTACTGGACCTCCGATAAAAGCATTTCGAGGATCTTCATTTCTTTTTTTGCGCTTTA
>CACLDR010000002.1:0-107500 GCA_902605755.1 uncultured Marinoscillum sp.
AACTTTTTTTGACTTCATTCTTAAAAATTTTGACCTAAAGTCAGTCTTTTCCTATCAGGAATCAGGCATAAAAGTAACTTGGAATCGTGATCAAAAGGTGATGAATATTCTAAAAAAAAATAATGTTTCTTGGTATCAATTTCAAAAAGGTGGGGTTATGAGAGGTATAAAAAATCGAATAAATTGGGATCGAATGTGGCTTGAAAATTTCAGTACCCCACCTATAAAAAACGTGTTCACTATAAATGACCAACCTCCCCTAAAAAATCCGTTTTCATTGCCTAAAACTATAGAACAAAAATTCGATAAAAAAGCTGCTGATTTTCAATCGGCAGGTGAGACTCAAGCTTGGAAATACTTAAGATCATTCACCAATGATCGAGGTAAAATTTATCACAAAATGATCTCTAAACCTCTTGACAGCAGAAAATCTTGTGGAAGAATTTCCCCCTATTTGTCATGGGGTAATTTAAGTGTCAAACAAGTTATGTACCATGTTTCTAACCATCCCAATTTTGAAAAGCATAAACGTGCTTTTGGAGGTCTAATGACTCGTCTAAAATGGCGTTGCCATTTCATTCAAAAGTTTGAAGTTGAATGTGACTATGAGATTTTATGTGTCAACAGAGGATATGAATCCTTGATTAGAACTGAAAACAAAAATCATTTACAAGCATGGCAAACAGGAAATACTGGTTTCCCACTGGTAGATGCTTCTATGAGATGTCTTCAAGCAACGGGATGGATTAATTTTCGTATGCGTGCCATGCTAGTATCCTTTTTATGTCATCATCTAGATCAAGATTGGAGATCTGGAATATATCACCTCGCCAAATTATTTCTCGACTATGAACCTGGCATTCATTATCCACAATTTCAAATGCAAGCAGGAACAACCGGCATTAATACGGTAAGAATTTACAATCCCATAAAACAATCTTATGAGCATGACCCTGAGGGTCTTTTTATCAAAAAATGGGTGCCTGAGCTCGCAAAGTTACCCATCCAATTTATCCACGAACCTTACAAAATGAATCTTTTTGATCAATCCTGTTTCGGATTTGAAATGGGCATTGCCTATCCGTTTCCTTTAATAAATTTAGTTGAGAATGGAAAAAGAGCTAGAAAAAAAATATGGGAACATCGAAAAAGTAAAAAGGTAGAAACTGAAAGTAAAAGAATTTTAAAAACTCACGTCAGTAAAAATTAAACATGTATTTATCAGCCTCTAACATTAAAAAAATGTCTCGTGTCAAAAGACTGAATATCATTAATTCCGTCTCGGGTGTCAAGCCAGGAAATTTAATTGGTACCAAAGATCAGAACAGTCAAACCAACCTAGCCATCATTAGCTCTGTCGTTCATCTGGGCAGTAATCCACCCTATCTTGGATTCATTTTGCGCCCTGATCAAAATGTAAGGAGACACACATATGAAAATATTTTAGAGAACGGACTATTTACTATCAACCACATTACCTCTAATTTAATTGAACAAGCACATTACACCTCTGCTAAATTTGAAAAAAATATCTCTGAGTTTAAAAAATGTGGATTTACAGAAGAATATATAGAAGATTTTTCAACACCTTTTGTGAAGGAAAGCAAACTGAAAATGGGCTTAATTCACGAAGAAAGTGTTACAATAAAATCAAGTGGAACACTAATGGTAATTGGAAGAATCTTACATTTAATTGTTCCAGACACCGCCCTAAGCGAAGAAGGACACATTGACTTAAATATTGCTGATAGTGTCGGAATCTCTGGATTAAATTCGTACTATGCACTCGACAAAATAGGGCAATTCCCTTTTGCGCGTGTAGATATAGAAAAGAAACCAAATTAAAATGATAAAAAAACATAATTTACCTCATAAGATATGTCCAGTATGTGCACGCCCGTTCAACTGGAGAAAAAAATGGAAACTTACATGGAATCAAGTAATTTATTGTAGCAAGCGTTGCCGAGGTCAAAAAAATGAAAGGAGTTAATATTATATTTCCCAATCAACTATTTCAAAAACATGTCCTACATGAAAATGGATATGACATTTATATGATCGAAGAGGCATTGTTCTTTTCACAATACAAATTTCATAAAATGAAGTTGGCCTACCACCGAGCGACCATGAAAGCTCACACTGGTTACTTGAAATCCAAAGACCTCACGGTACATTACATAGAGACAAGTGACCAAAAATCAGATTTAAGATATTTACTAAACTATCTCTCTGACCAAAAAATAGAGCTAATATGCGTTACTGATCCAACCGATTTCCGGTTAGAAAACATATTAAAACAATCCGCAGCAAAACACAAAATAAAACTTAACCTATTTGATAACCCTAGTTTTATCAATACACTTTCTGATCTTGGTGACTTCTTCTCCCCTCACAAGAAAAAATATTTTCAAACTTCTTTCTATAAGCAATCAAGAATAAAGCAAAATATTTTAGTTGATAATTTAGATCGGCCCATCGGAGGAAAGTGGAGTTTTGATGATGAAAACAGAAAAAAATATCCTAAGAAAAAAATTCCCCCGACTATCAAAAGCCCTTTAAGTAACTATTTTTGGGACGAGGCCCGATCCTATGTTGAAGAGCATTATCCAAAGAACCCTGGAAGCCTGACTACGAAACCTTTATATCCAATTGATGGACCTTCCACTCACCAATGGCTAAATAATTTTTTTGAGTCTCGATTTGATGAATTTGGTACTTATGAAGATGCTATCGTCAAAGATGAATTGTTTTTAAATCACAGTGTAATGTCACCTATGTTGAACATTGGCTTGATTTCTCCAAATTATATTATCAATTCAGCTCTCATTCGCGCCCAAAAAGATGATATACCATTAAATTCCCTAGAGGGCTTCATCCGTCAAATAATTGGCTGGCGCGAATTTATACGAGGAATGTATGTTTCCCAAGGTTCTGTTTCTCGATCTACCAATTATTGGAAATTCAAACGTAAAATACCATTAAGTCTTTATGACGGTACAACAGGCATAGCCCCCGTTGATCAAACCATTCGAAAAATCTTAAAAACAGGTTACTGCCATCATATTGAAAGGTTAATGATTTTGGGAAATTTTATGGTGCTTTGTGAATTTGATCCAAATGAGGTCTACCAGTGGTTTATGGAATTATTCATAGATGCCTATGATTGGGTGATGGTTCCAAATGTTTATGGCATGAGTCAATTTGCAGATGGGGGTCTTTTTGCAACTAAACCTTACATAAGTGGATCTAGTTACTTGATGAAAATGAGTGATTATCCCAAAGCGGATTGGCAGCCCATTTGGGATGCCTTATTTTGGAGATTTATGGATGTTAACCGAATGTTTTTTTTGAAAAATCCAAGATTAAGTTTACTCATAAAAACCTTTGACAAAATGGCAGATCAGAGAAAAAATCTATTGCATACAACTGCAGATAATTTCTTAAAACAACTAAGCTCATGAGCAAAAATTGGTTTTTAGTTTAAAGTAAATTTTAATTTTTCATTATGCATATTGAAGAAAAATGACTTTCTAATTAAATGTCAATGATAATTTGACTAAGGGCCTCAACTATTTAAAAATTGTAGCTTGTTCTAAAGATCCCCCTTTAGCAAATCTTAAACCAAATGACACTCCTATACAACCAAACAAATATCAAATCTTATTCGATCGACCCCCTCATCTATGCCACAGTATAAGATTAAAGTTAAAATTGAAAAAATGGTTGGCTTTATTTAAATATCCTCTTAGATCACAGCTATGGCCCTGATCATATTCAAGATTTTATTTTATACCCCATGAGATATTTCTTACAGCGATTACCTAATTTTAATGTGAAAACACCTCTTTGTGAGCATTTATCAAAATTTCCCCAGATCATAAAATAGTCAGTACAATTAGTAGCAAAAATTTGATCCAAGGACTACTTTTTTCAACCCAAATCATCGCATATGAAACGATTTTGATAAACCTAAATGATATCATGAAACATATACCTTTTTATCAAAGATAATTACTCAGATATGTATCAACTATCGACCAAAACCTATTGAATGCCGGCAGCTTAAAATAAAATCTCTCTTTTTAAACAAGTATTAACCCCTGACGCTTTATGTGATCTCCACAATCTACAAGGGAAATATTATGTCTTTGCTTTTTAGATACGGCTAGTTGAAATTATGTTATTAATATCCATTCGCATCGAATTTACCGATCTTTTAATCACCTTAAAAGAATCCAAACTCGATTAACGTTAAGTAGTATCTTTGTACCATAACCATTGAAGGAACTTTATTTTTCAGTAACAGCTAAATTTTTACGATCCTCACATTATGTCAAAACTGCCTGAGAAAAATAAATTTCTTGATCTTTCTGACTACGGTCGACCCGCTGCTAGGGTAATCGCATTATCCTTAAAAAATACTAGTTTTACCCCTTTCCATGTTACAATTGCATTTATTCTCAGTGGTCTGATTGCCATATTTTGTATCCTCAATGATTTTCTCATGCTAGCTGCTATCTTTCTCATTATGAAATCTATCCTCGATGCAGCAGATGGTGAACTTGCTAGAATTAAAAAGACTCCTTCCTATACTGGTAGATACTTTGATTCAATCGCTGATATTATCCTAAATCTCTTGATTATGCTAGCAATCTGTAAAATATCTGAAACAAGTATTTTATATACTATAATTGCTTTTTTTGGATTACAATTACAAGGAACCCTCTACAATTACTACTATGTCATTCTTAGAAATAAAACGGGAGGCGATACTACCAGTAGGATTTTTGAAAACAAAGCTCCCATTGCAATGCAAGGGGAAAAACAAAAACATGTTGAACGCTTTTTTTGTATCTATAATATCCTTTATGGTTACTTTGACCGAATTATTTATCTACTCGATAAAAATGCAACTGAAGGTATCGATTTCCCAAACTGGTTTATGACAGCTATTTCTACCTTGGGCTTAGGGTTTCAATTACTGCTAATAAGTATAATGCTAAGTATAGGATGGAAAGAATTTATTGTCCCTTTTTTCATAGGATATACTGTCTTAGTTATTTTTTTTGTTTGGATAAGGAAAGTTTGGTTGAATTAGCTATTTAAAAAAACTTTATTAACCTCATTTGAAAATAGGTAATATTTTCATAGTTAATGATGTTAGGCCTGATTATTGTTGTTAAGAAACTCAATTAATGACTCTGGCTTTTTAAGATAAATCAGGCGTTCATTATTAAGTAGTGATATAAAGTTTTCAACATTCCCTGAGATCAAAAAGGGCACTTCTGTAGTTTCCAAAATGTTTTCAATTTGAATTAATGACTTATCAGGCTTTGGTGCCACAAACATGGACATTATGAAATCGGCATTAGTAATACTTAAAACTTCACGAATATTTTCGCTTGGAACATTTTGTCCTAAATAGTAAACTTTATAGCCCCTCTCGGCAGCAATAAAGGAAGCTAATAGGATCCCAATTTCATGGTGCTCCTCCTCAAGAAGGAAAAAGATAATTTTTTTTGCTTGAACCGGGGGATGTGGAATCATATCAATGGCACTAACTATTTTTTTTCTTATCAAACAAGAAATAAAATGTTCCTGTGCAGGCATTGTTTTTTGCGTATTCCATAGAATACCTATATGGTGAAGGAAAGGATAAATTAAATCTCTGACGGTTCCCAGTAAACCTTTTCTGATTAAATGGACTTTAAATATTTCATCAAACCTAATTTCATCCATATCCAACATGGCCAATATTAACGATTGTATATCTTCTCTACTGTTATGGTCTACCTTGTAATCGGTCGATGACAAAATTTGGTTGACTAATTCATGTATCTGGTCTTGAGGCATTTTCTCAATTTTCGAAATCTTATATCCATTTCTGAGCAAAATCCCAAAATTTACGAGCTGAACAAGTTGAATATCTGAAAAAAATCTGATATTAGTTTCGGTGCGACATGGGTTTAAAAAACCATATCGACGCTCCCACATCCGTAAAGTGTGTGCTTTGATACCCGTTAAAGACTCTACTTGAGCCATTGAGTACGTAGTCATAGAAAATTATGTTTGTTTAAGCTTTAAAAAAACATTCAAAAGTAAACTTTAGTTCAAAAATGAAATAATTCTTACTTTCCATTCTTCTTTGAACAATTTACCAGAATTTTGTGTTATCATAGTGAATAATTTTTTTAAAACTTAAATTGAATTTACAAACTATTTAGCATTTCAATTTTTTTTTGAAACATGTCTTTTTATCAGTTTTTTGTAGAGCAACATATTACTGCAGATTGTGCGCAGGTCTGGAAGTTTATTTCTTCCCCCTCAAATCTCAAAAAAATTACACCTAAAGAAATGGGATTTAATATCACTTCAGGGGAAGAAAAAGTTAAAATGTACCCTGGGATGATTATTACTTATAAAGTAAGCCCTCTTATTGGAATTAAAATGAATTGGATGACAGAAATCACCCAGGTGAGAGAAATGGATTATTTTATTGATGAGCAAAGGGTGGGCCCTTTCAAAATGTGGCATCATCAGCACAAACTAATTCCTGATAAAAAGGGTGTCAAAATGGTTGATTTAATTACCTACATTCCTCCACTTGGTTTCATTGGTGCAATGGCTAATACGCTAATTATAAAAAATAAACTTAAGGAAATATTTGATTACCGAAGGATAGCAATAAAAAATGAGCTTAATATCATAAAAAACAAAATCTAAACATATGGCAAAGAAAAAAAAGTCTAAACAAGATATTATCACTGCCTACATGCATCATTTATTAGAGCACAGCAGTACCCCAGAATCAGTCTACAAATTTGGAAAGGACAATGGATTTACAGAAGCTGAATTTTATAACTTTTTTGGCACTTTTGCATCTCTCGAAAAATCAATTTTTAATAGCTTTTTTGATAATACAATAGATCTGTTAGAAAAAAATAATGAGTATAAAAATTTTGACGCTCAAAACAAACTACTTAGTTTTTATTTCACATTTTTTGAAGTGTTGAAAGCAAACAGAAGTTATGTTATCATGACTCTTTCTACCCATAAAGACAGTCTCAAAACAAATAAGGCCCTGAGTGGTTTAAAAAAATCATTCAAAAAATACATAGATGAATTGGATATTGAAACTTTGGATCTTAAACAGGAAAAATTAGAAGAAGTAAAACAGAAAAGCCTCTTTGAACTCTCATGGCAACAATTGTTATTTACCATCAATTTTTGGATAGATGATGCAAGTGCTTCTTTTGAGAAAACAGATATTTTTATTGAAAAATCTGTTAAAACTAGCTTTGAACTAATTAACATAAAACCTTTGAAAAGCCTTTTAGATCTTGGTAAATTTTTTGTAAAAGAAAAAATAATGGGTAAAAACTAAATGGAAACAATCGATAAAATTCCGATAACCAAAATTCAACGAGCCACTAAATTTGTTAAAACGGGAGCAAAAGTAGGCGTCAATTACATTAAGTACTTCGGAAACCGTCTTACTGAAGATGGCAGTGAGGCCAAAAAAAAACTAAACATTGCTAACGCAGATGATATCTATGATGGTTTGAAGAATCTCAAAGGCAGTGCACTGAAAGTAGCTCAAATGCTAAGTATGGAAAAATCTATCATGCCTGCAGCTTACGTGGAAAAGTTTTCACTTTCCCAATTTTCTGTGCCTCCATTATCACCGGCACTCGTAAATAAGACGTTCACAAAATATTTTGGAAAATCTGCGCATGAGATTTTTGATAAGTTCGATACCTCTTCTATCAATGCAGCCAGCATTGGTCAGGTCCATCAAGCTGAGAAAAATGGTAAAAAAATAGCGGTAAAAATTCAATATCCAGGAGTAGCAGGAAGTATAAGTAGCGATTTATCTTTAATCAAACCTATCGCTATTCGAATGTTTAATATCAAGGGTAAAGATTCGGATAAGTATTTTAAAGAAGTTGAAGAAAAACTCATCAACGAAACCAACTATATCCTTGAAGTAGAGCAAAGTATAGAAGTTTCAAAGGCATGCCAGCATATTCCCAACATGAGGTTCCCGAAATACTACAAAAAATATTCAACAGACCGAATAATATGTATGGAATGGATGAATGGACTACATCTAACTGAATTTTCAGCACAAAATAACGATCCTACTTTAGCTAACAAAATTGGTCAAGCTCTATGGGATTTCTACATGTATCAAATTCATGTCCTAAAAAAAATGCATGCAGATCCACATCCTGGAAATTTTCTAATTTCCAAAGATGAAAAGTTAATTGCGCTTGATTTTGGTTGTATGAAGAGTTTACCTGATGAATTTTATCATCCCTATTTCACACTCGCGGAAAAGGAAAACATCAAAAACAAAGTTTTATTTGAAAAGAAACTTTACGAGCTTGAAATATTGAAATCTCAAGACTCGAGAAAAGAGCGCGATTTTTTCAAAGAAATGTTTTTTGACCTTCTGAGCCTATCCACACAACCTTTTCATAACGACTATTACGACTTTTCGGATAAAACTTTTTTTGATGCCCTCTCAAACATGGCCCAAGAATTTTCTCAAAGAGTAGAATTAAAAAAATACAACGTAAATCGTGGTTCAAAACATTTTATCTATGTGAATCGGACCTTTTTTGGTTTATATAATTTGTTGCATGAACTCAAAGCAACCCGAATTCAAATACAAAGCCCGTGGGTATTGAAAAAAATAGCTTAGGAATGATTGCAACTGCCAAAATAGCACCAAAAAAAATTATATCTAAATTTTATGAACTAGAAGCAAGAAATGCCGCTGGAAATAATATTTTATTTAATCAATTCATAGGAAAAACAGTTTTGATCGTAAATACGGCAACACGTTGTGGATTATCTTCTCAATTTAAACAGCTTGAGAAACTATATTTCGCGCATCAAACCGAGGGACTTGTCATACTAGGATTTCCTTGTAATCAATTCATGTCTCAAGAACCTGAAACAAATGAAAAAATGGAAGCTTCGTGTTATCTAAAATATGGAGTGACTTTCCCAATGATGTCGAAAATTAAAGTAAATGGGCCCAACGCACATCCTATATTTAAATATTTAAAAGATGAGTTACCTGAGTTACTTGGAAGCCGAATAAAATGGAATTTCACCAAGTTCTTGATCACAAACGAAGGAATACCTTATCGGAGGTATGGGCCTTACACCCAACCAAAGGCATTAGAGAAAGATATTAAAAGGCTCCTTTTAAGAAAAAACAAAAATTAATATTTATCACATGACAAAATTATTAACGGGAGCAACCAGCTACGTAGGAAAAAGATCACTCCTAAAATTGCTTAACCATGGTCATAAGATTGTCTGCACCATTAGAGACAAGAGTAGATTTTCTGCTCACACTTCTCTTTCAGGAAAAATAGAAGTTATTGAAGTTGATTTGTTAGATTTCAAATCTCTGAAAAAAATACCAAGTGGCATCGAGGGCGCTTACTTTTTGATGAATCCAATTTCCCACGCCAATAATTATTAAAAATTAAAAAAAATCTGCTGTTAATTTTTGCAAAATAATGAAAGAAAAAGATTTCCAGCATGTTGTTTATCTTAGTGGAATTATCGATAAGGACTCATTATCAGCAAATTCATTTTCTTGTCGATTTTTGGGGCATAAATTAAGTCAAGAAGCTTATCCATTAACCACATTGAAAACAGATATCATCATTGGATTTGGAAGCGCTTCGTTTGAGACGATTCGAGATTTAGTGGAAAAATTACCCCATATAAATACACCAAATTGGCGAAAAATGAAACTTCAACCAATGGGATTTGATAATGTTCTTGATTGCTTCATCAAAACAATTGATAATGGAAAGACTTTCAATCGTAATTTTAATATTTTAGTTCCGGAAAATATGACTTATAAAGAGCTACTTTTAGAATTCCGTAAAGCTCGAAACTTAAAACGATTCATCCTCAACGTGTCCTTAATGACACCAAAACTATTCTCTTATTGGCTTTATTTTGTCAACTCTACGTATTTCAAATTTGCTTTTGCACTTGTAGATAGCATAAAAGCTGAGAATTTGTGTAGAAAACCTGAAATATTCAAAATAATAAATATCAAACCTATTAGACATCAAAAGGTCCTTAAAAAAACTTTATCAAAAATTGTCGGAAATCGGTATTCTTCTAGCGGAAAAGATTCACCTATTAGTAGTGCATTAAATGTCAATATTTCAGAATTTCTCGACGTACCCACTTTTGGTTGTTTTCGGGATAAAAGAACTCAGCGAATCTCCAATAAACAAGAATGTATCGATCGTATATGGCGTATTGGCGGCAAGGTAGGTTGGTATTATGCGAATACATTATGGAATCTACGGGGTTTTATAGATAAACTATTTGGAGGAGTTGGACTACGCAGAGGAAGAATACAAGAGGATAAACTCTGTGCGGGAGATACCATAGATTGTTGGCGTGTTTTATATGCGAATAATGAAGAGGGCAGATTACTATTATTTTCTGAAATGAAACTACCAGGTGAAGCCTGGTTAGAATTCAAAGTCAAGTATAATCGTTTGGAGCAAACTGCTACCTTCAGACCTAACGGTATTTGGGGTCGAATTTACTGGTATGCTGTTTTTCCTTTTCATGATTTTATATTCAAAGGCATGTTAAATAATCTCGCAAAGTAAATGAAAATTGTAATTTTTTGGTTCCGGAGAGATCTTCGACTTGAGGACAATTCTGCACTTTTAGCTGCATTAAAATCAGGCCATCAGGTACTCCCTATATTTATATTTGATCAAAATATCCTATCTGATTTACCGAGACAAGATGCTCGACTGGGCTTCATACATGATTTACTAGCAGATATCAATACAAGTCTTCATAAATTTGAAAGTGGAGTAAAATGTTTACATGGTAGCCCGCTTGATGTTTGGAAATCTTTGATTATGACTTTCGATATCTCTTCAGTATTCATTAACAAAGACTATGAACCTTATGCACGGAAAAGAGATCGAGAAATTACTAAATTACTTTCAGAAAATGGAATCGCTCTATACTCTTTCAAGGATCAGGTTATTTTTGAAGAGGATGAGATTCTAAAGGCAGATGGTAACCCCTATACTATTTTTACCCCGTATAAAAATAAATGGCTTTCGCTTTTTAAAGGCAAAGTTTTAAATACTGAAACTCCTAATCTTAAAGCACTTTACAAACAGACACAAACATTACCTTCTTTGAGCAGTATGAATTTCAAAGTTGCTACCATAAAAGTCAAGCCCTATAATCTCTCATCGCTAAATGAATATATGAAAAGCCGAGACTTCCCTAGCACAAATAATACGAGCTATTTAAGCCCTCATTTGAGGTTTGGAAGTGTCAGTGTTCGCAAAATTATCAGTACACTTAAGGAATCAGATAACGTTTTTTTAAGCGAGCTAATTTGGCGGGAATTCTTTATGCAAATAATCTACCATTTCCCAAAAGTGGTAACTGAAAATTTTAAAGTTAAATACGATAGCGTTATTTGGAGAAATAACCAGGAAGAATTTGAAAAGTGGTGTGTCGGTAAGACAGGGTATCCTATGGTCGATGCGGGTATGAGGCAACTGAACGCTACGGGATACATGCATAACCGGGTACGCATGGTTGCAGCGAGTTTTCTCTGTAAACATCTACTCATTGATTGGCGATGGGGTGAAGCATATTTCGCCGAAAAACTTTTAGACTATGAACTTTCTTCTAACAACGGCAATTGGCAATGGTCGGCAGGTACGGGTTGTGACGCTACTCCATATTTTAGGATATTTAACCCAACTTCTCAACAACAAAAATTTGATAAGAAAGGAATATATATCAAAAAATGGATTCCTGAACTAAACTCTTTTGATTATGTATCCCCAATTGTTGACCATAACGTAGCCCGGGATAGGGCTTTGAACACCTATAAAATTGGCCTAAAAGCACATTATGAATAATTAATTTTGGTTTGTAGCCTTTTAGGTAAAAAGGTTTCGGTTAATAAAATATTTAGTAAAATCAAACCCATACCGTAGAATACATCCTCAACTGGAATTGTAAACATTCTAATACCCAGGTTTTGAGTATTGTTATACCAAACAATAGGCGCATCAATTAAGCTACCTGTGAGCAAACCATTTACCATGAAAAAAGGCAAAAGAAGTAGACCCCAAGCAATGTAAAACCGACTAAATAGACTTGGCTTCAATACAAGTGTAAACAGCATAATGGACAATGTAAAAAACGCATTGAAAATCGTATAGAGTTTATCATAATGAAAGATCATCATTATGACTAAAACCACCACTAAAATAATAGTAAACAAATTTGTTGTACTCTTTGATAATCCCCAATCGGGAAAGACAGCAATTAATGTGTAGTGAGAAAAAACACAAGCAAATGGAATGCATATAAAGAAGAGTAATTCCTCAATAGGTAACTGCCAAATGTAAATTGAAACTAGATAATCTCGATTAAAGCCCCAAATTTCTTGCGAAGTAAAATAAATATCCCAACTGAGATAAATACAACCACTCAGTATCACTGCAGGAAAAAAAGCTTTAAATTTTTCATGAAATCTTATTTTCGAGTGGAAACTGAAAAAAAGGGGTATAATTATGGTTGCAATATCTATAGCGAGGTATGAGTAATGCTTCATTTGACCCACTCTGCTTTAAAATACTTGTAAGGAACTAGAAGCATTCCAAAGCATTGCCCGTCCTCTTTGGTCTGGCTCTTATGATGAATTTTGTGAGCTTTACGGATGGCACGTAAGTAAACATTATTGGATCTTGTAAAAATCTTAATTCTTTGGTGAATAAAAATATCATGCACCAAGAAGTAACAAAGACCATAGGCAGCAATACCGCAACCAATGGAAATTAAATAAAAAATAGAAAAGTGCGAACCTAATACAATAAAAAAGATGCTTGGTGTGGCAAAAATTAAGAAAAAACTATCATTTCTCTCGAAAATATGAGCCTTATTTTCTCTCTTGTGATGATCTTGATGAAGGCTCCAAAATAAGCCATGCATGATGTATTTATGCGTGAACCAGGCTACATATTCCATAACACAGAAGGTAGCTACAAAAGTAATTATATTCATTAAGGACAAAACTATTTAATTATTTATGTAAAGTAAAAAAGTATTTAACCGAATCTGTTGTGGATTGGAAATATACTTACCATTCAATAAGTTAGAGCAAAATTTTTTGATCCATACTATGTCTAAACCCGAATTCAAGATATTGCGGATAAAAAAATTTAAATCTATTTCGATGCTATCATTATAACTTAAAAATATCGGTGCATTAAGCTGGACGAGCAAACGGAGATATCGCAATTCTGGGTTATTTTTATCTTTATCAATTGCTTGCTCAATTTTTTTTTTCCCGCGATTGAAATAATTTAATTTTTGTATCGGCCAAAAAACCTCTTCAGCTAACATGGTCTCTATAACCCCTACATAGCCCTCAACTAACGGATTTAAATTCCACTGAATGTCTGTTTGTAACGTGTCTAAATAAGTCTTTGTAATTTTTTGACAATGAAAGTCAGCTCTAATATCTGGTCCGGTGATACCTATTTGTACAGACAACAGCCATATTAAAACAGATTTCAAATGAAATTAAATTTAACTTTTAAATAAGATTTAAAGAATAAATAAGTTTTCATAAAATTATTGACTCTTACTCTAGTTTCCAAAAGTTTAGATGGCTGTGTTTTTTTGAGTTTTACGAAAAGCTCAAAATAATATGAGTAGGCTGTATATACACCTAATTTAGCCACAATAGGCAATTGTGTAATACCATCCTGCGCCGCTTGGAAATCTTCTTGTATTTCTTTTATTATCTCTTCTTTGGACTTTTCATCTAAATTTTTGAAATCCACTTGTGGAAAGTAGGAACGATTCAAAACATCTAGATCATTTTTAATATCTCTAAGAAAATTAACTTTTTGAAAAGCTGAACCCAATCGCATGGCACTATATTTAAGTGACTCATAAAGATCATTATTACCCTCCACAAAAACTTTGAGACACATCAAACCCACAACATCAGCAGAACCGTAAATGTATTGCTCATATTCTTCCTTAGATCTGTATTGAGTCTTATGCAGGTCCATCTTCATACTTCTAATGAAAGCATCCACCAAGGACGTATCAATATCGTACTTGAATATTGTTTTTTGAAAAGAATTAAGTATTGGATTTAAACTGATACCATCCTTGAGTGATTCATAAAAATCTTTTTCAAATTGATTGAGTAATTTCTCTTGATTGTAATCATGAAAAGTATCTACAATTTCATCTGCAAATCTTACAAATCCATAAATATTATGAATATCTTGCTGAATAGACGATGACAATAAGTTTACCGACCTAAAAAAAGAAGTACTGTACCTAAAGGTTACTTCCTTGCTGCACGCAAGGGTCAGTTCATTATACAATGAGATCATGCCAATACTTTTTGATGGGTATTTTGAAAGATGAGCTCTGACGCTATCTTGCCAGAAATTAGAGAGGGTGGCACACCAGGGCCCGGTACAGTCAATTGACCTGTAAAAAACAGATTATCAACTTTTTTACTCCTTATTTTTGGTCTTAAAAAGGCAGTTTGAAGCAGCGTATTGGCCATTCCATAGGCGTTCCCTTTATATGAATTGTAGTCTCGCTTAAAATCATTAATACAATAAGACTCCTTAAAGGAAATAAATGGTTTGATAGATTGGTTGGTATGCTTTTCTAAGCGTTCGAGAATCAAATCAAAATACTTTTCGCGAAAGGAATGAGAATCCTCCAAATCCGGGGCCAAAGGAATTAGAAAAAATCCACTTTCTTTACCTTTGGGAGCCACGCTGGGGTCGGTCACGCTTGTAAAACTTGCATAAAATAATGGTGCTTTGGGCCATTTAGGATCATCATAAATATCACTGGCGTGTGCGTCAAAGTCGGTATCAAAAAATAACATATGATGTAGCACACCTGATAGCTTTTTGTTAAAGCCGACATAGAACAATAATGAAGAGGGTGCAAATATTTTTTTTTGCCAGTAAGATTCGTTGTAAGATCTTAAATTGACCGGTAATAAAGTTTCTGTATGGTTATAATCTGCGCCACTAAGAACAAAATCCGAAGGCACCAAAACATCATTCACTATCAGGCCTTGTACCTTTCCATCTAATGTTGAAATTTTTTCGACATTGCTTTCCGTATGAATTTTTACACCTAATGATAAAGCCAAAGATTCCATGGCCTCTACTACTTTATACATTCCCCCCATGGGATACCAAGTGCCCAATACAAAATCTGCATGATTCATGAAATTGTAAAAAGCAGGCGTATCTTGAGGTTTAGCTCCCAAAAATAACACGGGAAACTCTAAAATTTTAATGAGCTTTGGGCTTTTGAAACGTTTCCTTACTTGTTGGCTGATTGTTACTACAAACTGCTTTAATTTCCTGATAGTCTCAAAGGTTACTAATTCAAGGGGCGAAACACCTGGCTTATAAACTAAGTTCTTAATGGCTATCCTGTAATTACTACCAGCATCCTCAAGAAATTTGGCTAAAATTTTACCCGCACCAGGTTCCTCTTTTTCAAAAATTTTAAAAATTTCATCTAGCGAATCCGGAATATCTATTGACGTACCATCTTCAAAATAAACCCGATAGGATGGGGTCAAACGTTTCAATTCATAAAAATCTGAAGTTTTCTTTCCAAAATCTAGAAAAAATTTATCAAAAACGTCAGGCATCCAATACCAACTAGGACCCATATCAAAGGTAAACCCTTCTTTGACCATTTTTCGAGCTCTCCCGCCAATAGATGCATTTTTTTCAAATAAATTTACCTCGAGACCTGCGTAAGCTAAATAACATGCAGCTGACAAAGAAGAAAAACCCGATCCGATAATATTGACTCTGTGCATACAAACAAGTATATAAAAAAAAACATAAACGAGTATCTAATAGTTCACCAAAAAAATATTGTATTTTGATATTTATATTAAAAAAAATAGAATTTTTAAAAAAACATCGTTTTATACAAAAAGAAAATGATAAATTTAGAATTTAATCTTTAATGCTAACCTTAACCTGAATTATTTCTTGTATAGTGGAAATCTTAGCTGTACAAATTATAGCCTACAAAACGCAGTGGGATTGCAATAGGCATGATTACTTTCGTTTATTCGTTTATAAGCTCCGCCGTACAACTTGTGTTGCCATGGGAATTATCAAACTTAGGTAATTCCATGACTTTCTTCATCTTTTGTGCTATTGCCTAGCTAGCTTCTTTTTCTAAATAAAATACTACCCGAAACCAATGAAAAATCATTAGAGGAACTATAGATTATCCCAATCAAATTAACCAAACAATTATTATTGTCATTTTTTAAATGAGTTTTACTTCGAAATAGTAGCATCAGAAAAATATTATTTCAATTCAAGACACCGAAATAATACATTAACTATTATTAATCCATTTTTAGTATTTTTTATTTCATAAAATACGCTGCATGCATAACAGTTTTTATTTAACTTTGAGGTTATAAAACTTTATATTTACTCACTCATTAGTTAAAACTATCTGAACTAGCGGATTTAATCATAAAAAATAAACCTTTGTAAGCCAGAGTGGCTGCATTTAATAATTGTCTAGAAGTGGTTAAAATAAATTCATGGACGCTACCTTAAACCGAAACAGGGGACCTCTCCCACCCAGTTCTAAACTGACCGGAGGCGGATTCATAGTGAATGACGCAACCTACGATGCGATATTCATCTCAGCAGAATTCACAGAGGAACAATTAATGATTAAAGAAATGGTCATTGATTTTTGCATTCAAAATATCCAGGAACCTTTCTTTAAAAATGGTAAAGAGTTAGAGGCAACCCATCCAGAAGATCGAGATAAAATAGTAACTATCCTAAAAAAAGCGGGTAAATTAGGTCTTTGTGGTATCAGTATTTCAGAGGCCTATGGAGGTATGGGTCTAGATTTCAATACTGGTATATTATTTAATGAAGCTTTAGCTTCAGGCTTTGCCTTTGCTACCACTCTAGGTACACAAACCTCCATAGGATCACTACCCATATATTATTACGGCAACGAGCAACAAAAACAACAATATTTACCCGGTATCGCAAGCGGAGAATTAGTTGCCTCATATGCATTGACCGAACCCAACTCAGGCTCAGATGCCAATTCGGCAAAAACAACGGCCACCCTCTCCGATAATGGAACAACCTACAGTCTCAACGGTCAGAAAATTTGGATTACTAATGGTGGCTTTGCCGATATTTTTATTGTATTTGCAAAAATAGAAGATGACAAAAATTTATCCGCCTTCATTGTGGAACGAAATTACCCGGGTTTCAGTGTTGGAGCTGAAGCGAAAAAAATGGGTATAAAAGGCTCATCTACGGTCCAAATATTTTTTGATAATTGCTTAGTCCCTTCTCAAAACTTATTAGGAGATCGAGGGACTGGCTTTAAAATGGCTTTAAATATCCTCAATACAGGACGTATTAAAATAGGAGCAGGTGGCGTGGGTGCAAGCAAGTTCTCGGTAACCAAAGGAATTGAATATGCTTTAAAGCGTCAACAGTTTAATAAACCCATAGCTGATTTTGGCGCAATCAAACAAAAGATTTCTAACATCATTACCCAGACCTATGCACTTGAAGCAGCCGTTTATCGAACAGGTAAAAATATAGATGAAAAAATAGAGAGTCTTGTTAAAGATGGTGTAAATGATGCAGCTTCAAAACTCAACGGGGTTAAAGAATTTGCCATTGAATGCGCCATCCTAAAAATTGTAGGTGCCGACTTAGCGTGTTATGCTACCGATGAAGTAATGCAAATACATGGTGGCATGGGATATGCGACTGAGTTGGGTTTAGAAATGGCCTACAGAGATTCTAGAATTACTAAGATTTACGAGGGAACCAATGATATCAATGGCATGCTTTCAGTTGCCGAACTGATCAAAAAAGGATTAAAGACAAAAGAAATAGATATTAATGGTGCGAGTAAAAAAATTCTCCCAACGGTGTTTTCCGAATATTTTAGATGGGGTAAGAATCCCCGTTGGAAGCGGGAAAAAATGCTTATTAAAGGTATAAAAAATACTTTTTTATTGGTTTTAGGAGCTGCAGGTAAAAAACTAAAACAAGATCTAATCAAAGAGCAAGAAATAATCTTAAACTTATCTTCGATATTGGCCGAAGCTTATGTGACAGAGAGCGTCTATCTAAAAGTTCAAAAATTATCTTACTCTTCCAAGGACGTTATTGATTTATCTATTCAAGAAAAAATAGCTCAACTCTATATTTATAAATCACTAAGTAAAGTGCAAAATAAAGCTAAAGAAGCCATCGATAGTTTTGCCTCTGGATTTGAAAAGCGTATTTTAAACTACTTTGTTAGCAAACTTCTACCTTCCTATCCACAAAATCCAAAAGCCTTAAGTAGAGAAATCGCTGATCATGCTTTAATGCAAAAGAAATATCCCTTCTGATATGTTGAAAAAGTCAAATTGTTTTAAACTAAATACAAAATTAACGTCATGAGTACACGTCAAAAGGTAGTTGTTGTCGAAGGGTGCCGAACGCCTTTTCTGCGTTCAGGCACCGACTATATGGATCTGCTTTCCTATCAATTAGGTGGTTTTGCCATAAAAGGTTTATTGGTAAAAACAGGTATAGATCCCAAATTAGTCGATGGAGTGATATTGGGCAATGTCATAGCTAACGTAAAAACACCTAATGTGGCCAGAGAAGCTGCACTGGTTGCCGGTATTCCCCATAAAACCCCATGTCGAACCGTTTCCCAAGCCTGTATTTCTGCAAATAGAGCGATTGCCGATGCTTATCAAGAAATCATGATCGGTCACGCTGATATTATTATTGCAGGTGGCATTGAACACATTTCGGATGCACCAATACAGTTTCCAAAAAAGATGCGCAAAAAATTATTCCTTGCTCAAAAACTTAAAGGATTGGGAGGTGGTATGAAATTTCTATCCAGTCTACGAGTATCAGACTTTATTCCAGAAAGACCGGCTATCACCGAATATACAACCAATAAATCCATGGGTAGTGATTGTGATATTATGGCAGCAAGATTTGGGATACCGAGAGCTGAGCAAGATGCTTATGCAATGAGATCCCATCAAATGGCAACTGAAGCCCAACAAAAAGGTTTTTTAACTGAGGAAATGGTTAATGTCAAATTTCCACCAAAATTCAATGAGATTCAGAACGATAATGGGATAAGGACAGATAGTAAAATCAATAAATTAGCTAAGTTACGGCCTGCGTTCGACAAAAAATTCGGAACTTTGACTGCTGCGAACTCTTCATTTCTCACTGATGGTGCCAGCGCCGTACTCCTCATGTCAGAGGAAAAAGCTAAATACTTAGGTTTTATCGCAAAAGCAGAAATTGTAGATTTTACATTTACTGGACAGCGATTAGAAGATGAGCTTTTACTTGGGCCCGCTTATGCGGTTTACAAGTTATTAAATCAGCACAAATTGACCTTTAAAAATATTGACGTAATCGAATTTCATGAGGCTTTTGCCGGTCAAATATTATCTAATCTAAAGGTTTTAGCCTCTGATGATTTTGCCATTAAAGAGCTAGGACTCAAAAAGTCTTTAGGTGAAGTTCCTATGGAAAAATTTAATTTATGGGGAGGATCGTTATCAATTGGACATCCATTTGGTGCTACCGGCGGTAGATTACTAACTACCACATGTAATAGGTTAAAACATGAAAAGGGTACTTATGGCCTCCTTGCTGCTTGTGCCGCAGGTGCGCATGGTCATGCTATGCTTGTAAAAACTTTATTATAAATTTGAAATGCTCTCTTTCAATATATTATAGCTATGAAATTAAAAGATTTTGTTATAGTTGAGGTTCAAGATAATATCGCGGTATGTACCCTCGATCATCGGCATGAAAAAATGAACATTGTTTCTCCCGGTGTCATTGAAATCTTTGAAACGTTAGGGAATCAAATGATCGAAGACGATCAAATACATGCCATCATCTTCATAAGCGGTAAAAAAGATTTTATGGCTGGAGCTGATATTAAATCCTTTCAAATTGACAAAGAGGGTGAATTCAAACCTTTTCAAGCTAAGGGACATACTTCGTTGGAAAGAATTGAGAAATCTAAAAAACCATTCATTGCTGCCATTAATGGAGCTTGTGTAGGTTTGGGAACAGAAATTGCCTTGGCTTGTCAGGGACGGATTGCTACTCGGGCTACACATACTAAGATGGGCTTACCAGAGGTACAAATTGGGCTACTCCCAGGAGGTGGCGGAACCCAACGCCTGCCTAGATTAATAGGTATTCAAAAAGCATTAGAAATGATGTTGACTGGAAAAACTTTGAATGCATTCAGAGCTAAAAAAATAGGTCTCATTGATGAAATTACCGATGAAGGTAAACTACTTCAAGCCGCCTTGGTGATGGCAAAAAAACTCATCCATAAACCCATTGTACGTAAATCTAAACTGCCATTAAGCTCCAAAATACTAGAGAGTGCTATCGGGCGAGGACTTTTATTCAAGCAAGCTCGAAAAATGGCCTTTAAACGATCGCAAGGAAATTACCCTGCCATTCCTGCTATTATTGATTGTGTTGAGACCAGCTACAAAAAGGGGATCAAAGCTGGATATGAAAAAGAGCTTGAAGAATTTGAACGTTTGATGTTAACACCTGAAAGTGCTGCCTTACGTGCCCTCTTTTTTAGTATGACAAATAATAAAAAAAACCCCTATACCGGTGCTAAACCCCTTAGGAAATTGGGAATGATAGGTGCAGGTTTCATGGGCGCGGGTATTGCTGAAATTAGTGCTACCCGCGGAATTGATGTTTTACTTAAAGACATCAACGCTGAAATGCTACGCAATGCCTCAAGGCAAATATGGAAAGGCATAAGCAAAAAGTTAGGTTTTAAGAGCATCACTAAACTCCAAGCAGAGCAACAAATTGGACGGGTCCACAGTCAATTAACATATGATAATTATGATAAAGTTGATGTGGTTATCGAGGCTGTGCTTGAAAAATTAGATGTCAAAAAACAAATTATTGAAGATATTCAAAAATACTGTAAAGAGGATGTTATCATCGCCTCCAACACCTCATCACTTTCGGTTACCAAAATGTCTCAATATGCGAAAAATTCTTCGAATGTGATTGGTATGCATTATTTTTCTCCTGTGCCTAAGATGCCTCTATTAGAAATTGTTAAAACAGAGCACACAGCAGATTGGGTAATTGCCTCTTGCTATGAAATGGGTATTCAACAGGGAAAAACTTGTATCGTAGTAAAGGATTGTTCTGGGTTTTATGTTAACAGAATATTAGCACCATACACCAATGAGTGTCTCCTAATGTTGGACGAGGGTATTGCTATCGAAGCAGTTGATCGATCATTGAAGAAAAAAGGTTTCCCAGTTGGACCAATCTCTCTCCTAGATGAAGTGGGCTTAGATATAGTTGCACATGTTACGGAGAGTTCAAAAAAGAATATAGCGGGAAAAGAAGGATTTGAAATTTCTGAGGCAGTTATAAAAATGAATGCCGCGGGTAGAAAAGGTCGTAAAAATAAAAAAGGGTTTTTTGCCTACAACAGTGATGGAAAAAAGAAAGGAGTAGATTCATCCGCCTACGACTTTTTCAAAGGAAAAGGGAATCAATCCTTACCGATTATAGACATCCAAGATCGAGCGATCTTTCTCATGTTAAACGAAGCAGTAATTTGCCTAGAAGAGGGAATCATTGAAAATCCAACAGATGGTGATTTAGGCGCCGTATTCGGTATTGGATTTTTACCATTTACCGGAGGACCATTTCGGGCATTAGATACTTGGGGAATAGCTCATGTAGTGGCAAGAATGGAAGATTTTAGAGGCACATATGGAGAACGTTTTGCTCCTGCCAAGACTTTAGTTAGAATGGCTAAAGAAGAGAGTACGTTTTACTAGTCGTTATCGGTATTCAACTAGGTTTTCTATTAATAATAAGGGCAAGATCAGTTGGATTTTTAGTATTGTAAAGGCCTCTAAAAACCTAACTTTGATAAGGTTTTCATGAGTCTGAAAATCAAAACGATTGATTCCCACCTTAATCACCAAAATCATGAGTATACATTGGATAAGCAAGTGCTGGATTAACTACTACATCTTCTGGATTGGGCAAGCACAAAAGCAGTTAACTTCACAGTCGCTGTTGCCCCGGCCGATAGTCCAAGAGTATTGGGATTAATATTACACTTACACAAGTGATTCTCCATGAATTGTGCAATCAGCATTCTTACCTCAGGATGCTCCAAATAACATGTATATCCTTTCATCAAATCAGGCATTTCATTAATTTTTACATAATTATAATTTTTCCTTCACGATTGGAGCCATCAGTTTAGTTTCGGCCACATTCAATGGGAATGAACCTAATTGATTATGTTCAGGATTTTAGAAATTTTGCTTTGCTTCTATGAATAAGGCGTGATATATTCTACTTGGGGTAATAGCGAATTGATACCATCTTATCGATATACTATGAAAATTTTTGTTCTGACTTTTATCCGTCCGTCTTTCTAATTACCATTTAAATATGATAATCATCGAAAATAACCTTTTTCTTTCTACTTATTGAGCCAATATCATATCGGCAGCTTTCTCCCCAATCATAATGACAGCTGCGTTGGTATTTCCAGAAATAATAGTAGGCATGATGGAAGCATCTACCACTCTTAATCCGTCAATGCCATGTACCTTTAAAGTATCACTCACTACTGACATGTCATCATTACCCATTTTACAAGTCCCTACCGGATGATAAACTGTCTCCAATCCTTTTTTAATATGCTCGATAATTGCCATATTTGATTCTTTTTGAGGTATTGTTATAGCCTTTCTAAAAGAGTCAAAAGCGGGTGCTTTAGAAACTTGTAATGCTTTTTTAACGCCAGAAATAAGCATCTGTAAATCGTCCTCAACGGTTAAAAAATTAGGTTGAATCAAAGGATCATCCAAATGATTATTTGAATTTAATCCCACAAAACCCCTACTTTTCGGTTTTAATAAGGTTGGTGCAATGGTATAGCCGTCAGAAGTGGGATAAGTTTTAGTGTTGTAAAGGTCAGAAACATAATCATCACCTATATGCAAAGGAGTGAAATGAAATTGAATATCGGGTTGAGTTCCACCGTTCAAAGAAAAAAATGCTGTTGCTTCCAGTGGACTACAGGCCAAGGGACCCTTACGCGTAATGGAGTATTTTATCAAAGCTTTTAATTGGTTTAGAGGCTTAAAATGATGATTGAAACCTTTTTGCTGGGCAGACAAACTTGAAACATTAATAAATAGATGATCTTGCAAGTTTTGTCCAACACCAGGCATATTCTTTTTCACCGAAATTTGATGTTTTATCAACATCTCTTTGGGACCAATTCCTGATAACATAAGTATTTGGGGTGATTGAAAAGTCCCCGCTGATAAAATGACTTCTTTGGAAGCATAAACTTTTTCAATACTGCCAAACTTCTGATAAGAGACTCCAACTGCTCGATCCAATTCTATTAAAATTTGACTGGCCCGGGCCTCGGTAATAACGGTCAGATTAGGACGATCCATAACTGGCTTCAAAAATGCCACTGACGTACTCTGGCGCTTACCTTCTTTGATAGTAAATTGAAATAGACTTGCTCCCAATTGATCCTCTCCATTATAATCCCTTTTTGTTGGTATTCCCGATTCCTGACATGCTTGAAGAAAGGCCCGTGCATATGGTGTTTGAAAATCTTTGGAAAAGGTCACGTTCAATGGACCTTGACACCCATGATAACTATCATTAAAATCTTCGTTATTTTCAGATTTTTTAAAATAATGAAGTACCTCATGAAATGACCAACCTTTGTTTCCCAGTTTTGACCATTCATCATAATCTGCCTTATTCCCACGTACGTAAACCATTGCATTCGTTGAACTTGATCCCCCCAAGGTTTTACCACGTGGCAAATAGATACTGCGATTATTCACATGTTTTTGTGGAGCTGTATAAAATCCCCAATCAATACTCGATCGGTGTATATTTCCGTAGCCTCCAGGGATACTGATCTCTCTCTTTTTATCCGTTTTACCGGCTTCAAGAAGTAATATGTTTTGCCCGGGATTTTTAGATAGGCGATTGGCTAAAACGCAACCTGCTGAACCTGCTCCTATTATAATATAATCGTATTTATTCATTAGTATTTTAAATGAAATTTGCGCATTAATTTGTATTCATCAAGTTACAAAATCTATCATTTTATCACATTGAACCTAATTAATCAATCTTAAAATACCATTATTATTCTTGAATAATGACTAATAATTCGATTTTTGATTAAAGTTTATCCATTAATAATGATCTATGAGATTACTTTTGAGAGGAGAATTATTTTTAAATAAACCACCAAAAAGTTAAGCTTAATACTAAATCTAATTTTTTTACAGCACGCGTCCGAATCAAAAGAGAGAACTAAGTATTCAATTAGTTTTCTCCGTCAAGTTCAATAAATTGAGCTAAAAACTATAAAACCTGCTAATTAAGCAGCTTAACAACTCAAAATAATAAATGTCCTCCGAGCACAATAATTATTAGTATCCACAAAAACCTGCTGACTTTTCTTTAGGAATCATACAAAAATCAAAATGCTTCCAATTTCTCATGTCCTCTTTCTTGTAGAGTTTTTCAAGCGCTTCATTTCCATCAAACTCTTCTAATTTAAAACAATCAAAATCTAAATTATCGAACAAAAGAAATATATTATCACGAACTTCATTTTTAAGCTTTTTAAAACATTCGGCAATAATTATCGGTCTATAAGTTGATATAATATTTTTAATAGAACTTAAAATCTCAAAATCAAGACCCTCTACATCAACTTTAATAAAACTCAATTTGTCCAAATTTATATCAGGATTCTCTTTTAAAAAACTAGATAAATTTATAGCTGTTACTTTATTTTTCAACTGATATTTTCCATGCTTATTTTTTTGTTCCTTTGAAATCCCTCCATTATCAAAGGTAGCTTCAGATGAGTTATAATAATATTCTCCAGGTTCTTCGGCTATAGCATAGTTAAAAGGCCTTATATTGGTTTTATCTAAATTTAACTTTGAATTTAACGATAAAATTTCAAAAACATTTGGATTTGGATCAAACGCTAAGGTCATTCCATTGGCTCCAACAGCTAAGGCTAGAGGTACCGTAGTGTCACCAATATGAGCCCCAATGTCAATTGCTAAGGAATTTTTGGTAACAAATCTTTTGTAAAAGTCTACAGAATTCTGTGTTATTTTTTTAGGCTTTTCAAGCGGATTATCCCAAACTGCAAATTCAATATCCCCCTCAGTTGAAAGCATAAATTTTTCTATGTGGTGACCATATTTTTTATAAGTCCTTTTTATCTTCCATATTTCAATCCTTTTTTTAATATATGAGATCATCGACTTTGTTTTAAATTGTAATTTATATTTTTTTATCCGTTTTTAATTTTAATGATTATCATTTATTACTAACTCCCGCAAAGAAATAACTTATCTTAATTTTTAAATTTGTCGAAATTAAACAAATGTTATTTTAACTTTCTAGTATCATTATTTCTTATTTAAAAAAATGATATAAAATATTCCTTAAAATATAAATTGCTCATCTACCCAAAATCGTAAGAAAATCGGAAAACCTCTGTCAGGATTTAAAACTTAATTACTGAAAAAAAATTCTATTGGCTTTAAGCTTCCGATCCAAATTAAAAAAAGCCATACCTTTTTTTTAGAACAAATGGTCTGTCCAAATAAGATTTAATACTATGGGAGTAGAAGACTCAGTAGTGATATTTACTTTTAAGCTTTTAATCTAGTTGATATAATTTTTTATTGTAAATCGGTTTTCTACCTAAAAAGGTATAAATTATTTCAATTAGTTAGTTTTAATTAACTTCAACCAAACAGTAATCGCTTACAATTCTTATTCAAGTACAATTTTATCTATCAACAGCTTGAAGCTTTCGCTTTTTTTATTACCTATCAAAAAGTTAAGCTCTTCAATATAATCACTAGAAAAATTAGGTTGATTCAATCTTCTTCCTCGAAATGAAGGGTACATATCCTCCAAGGGAATAACTATTTCTTGCCATTCGCCAGAGGTCAGGAATGGTAAAATATAGGAGAAATAATCAGCTGAGTTTGACTTTATCCTGAATTGATATTTTTTCCCATCTCCGCGCAGGCGAATTTTAACTTGAGTGTATGCCTTTATCGCTTTTTTTAAAAACCTATATCTCAATGATGAAAATCCACCATTATTTTCGATAGATATATTTCCTTCAAAAACACCACAGCCGTTCTCATTTAATTTAAAAGTACTAAATGACCGTCCCCCCATAACTACATCATCTACAATAATCCAATCTTGAAGATCAGATTTTTTATTAAAGTCAAAAATCACTTGTACTTGCATTGATACAAACAAAATAATTAAAGTTGATAATAAATTCATATTTATGATAGAATAATTACCTCCTCATTTATTTCTTTCATTGCACCAAAATTAATTTTTAAAAGATGTCTAATAATCAGATCAATTAAAGTTTGAGGAGTAGATTAATATTTGATTCGTTTTGATCCAATAAAAAGATCCTTATGGGACTATTATTGGTTTAATTATCCGAGTTTTTTTATAACGCCTTTAAAATCGAAATTGACATTCCATGTGCCTATTGCCCTAATGTACAGTACAAGTTTAAATATAATTCAAATTAATTCGAATAAACCAATAACCATAATTTCAAAATCAACTGTATATCTGGATAAACTAGAATTAATTCAGTTACAAATTCATTTCCCGGAGTGACTAACAATATCTCCAAAACAAATTTCAAGAGTGATAGATCTAAATACAAATGGTGAAAAATCATGATAATTTTGCGCTTAATGAGATAAGATTTTTTATTCTTCCTTAAATAAATTAAGCCTTGATAGCTGGAATCTCTTTTTTTAACTATTTTAAGCTTTTTCAGGAATTTAACACTGACAGCGATTAATTTTACAAATGCAACAAATATTAAAATTCCTAAAATCTGTCAACTTTCAAGTGTCCTAGATAGGTGAACAAGAACAAAATATACAATATTCGTAATTCAATTGTTCGCTGTATTCTTTTAGATTTATTAAGGATTACTTAAAAAATAAGTCGTAATCCAATTTAAATCCCTTTGGACAAAAGACATTATGTAACTCCAAATTCTCTATGATTACTTTTCAGATCTTTACCAATTTCACTTAATTCTTTCTCTTTTTTAAACTCCACGAATATATGTCCATCTACTAGAATCTTTGGATTTATTGAGAGTTTGAAAATTTCATTGTATACATCTCGTTTTGTTTGGTAATCAAAATCTTTATTTTTTCTGAGCCTCTTTCTGTATGTAATCCAATTTGACAATAGAATAAAAGGGTAAAATAGTATTAGTAAAAATAACGATGTTGTTTTTATCCGGGTTGATTGAATATGCTTTATTTTAAATCCACTTAATCTACCAAAACATCGTAATTTTAAGATACCAATTAAAAAAATATGCCCATAATATATTTCATTAGTAATGTCTTCATTAGACATCCAAACGCTATCTAATTCATTTGGAGCAATAATTGAATTAAAGCGCTCACTCTCTGAGAGAAAGTGACTCATTTTAGCCCTTAAACTGGAGTAATTTGGAGTTGTCAAAATAAGCCCTCCACCTTTTTTTAAAACACGATTAAATTCTTTAAATGAAGCCAATTGATCTGAGAAATGTTCAATCCCCTCTTGACAGATTAGATAATCTGCAAAGGCATCGTCAACAGGAAGTCCTTCAATAATGTTCGCCCTTTTACAATTCAATCCTTCAATGTTAAAATATTCAGGAAATAGATCGAATGCAAATGGTTTGGCTCCAATTTCTTTTAAAATTCTTGTAGTAATACCATTTCCAGCTGGAAAATCTATGAAAAATTTATTTTGAAACCTCCTCTTATTTTTGTAAATATACTTCTTTACATGGTACTTAATACTTTTAGGATTTTCGTCGTAATTCATTATTTTTCAATTTATCAAGCCTTTGGGAATAAGATTCATTTGAGATTTGAGATTTGATTATTTATATTATCATCAAAATTATTTGAATAATACGATTAATTAGTTAAGATTATAGAATATACCTCATTAAATCTGAGATTTATAACTGGTGATTGTTTAAGTAATATATCAATTCTCAAATGATATTCACCATAATCTTAGTAGTCAATTAATGATACCAAAAAAATAGCCAATAACCCCAAAATTCTGTAATTATTCCATACTCGATTTTTTAAGAATTACATTACTATTGATATTGTTGTTGACAATTAATAATTAAAGAGGAAAAATTGAGATGGATACCTTCATTTTGAAAAACTATCTAATTTAAAAACATAAACAAGTTTTGCATTTTGATTTGGTGATTCTAAGTTGTAATTATTAAGTTGTAATTATTGAAAATCTCGAAAAATATATCCAGTTTATATTTGTTTATACCAGGGGGACAAAATTTGGGTCAATAATCATGAGAGATGTCCACGGAAAAGCTATTCTCGCCCACCATCTCGGTAAGAGAACAAAGGAATTAAAACTACATAATTCTTTAGCTCTGTCGATAACATACCCTTAGATATTTTTTTCAAAGAAGCCTATAACTTCGAGGATCTCGAGGATATGGCCTTAAGTCATCGTAAAGGTACCGTTCTAGACATAGGCGCTGATGCAAGTACTCATGCACTCTTTTTACAAAGTTTTGGTGCTAATATCACTGCACTAGACAGCTCTCCGGGTTGTATACAGGCAATGAAACTTTTAGACATGGAAAATGTGATTCAACAAGACTATCGCCAACACCAATTTACTCATGATAGCCTCCTACTCCTAGTGAATGGCATTGGTATTGCAGGTACCCTAGATAAGCTACCTAATTTTTTTTTAGCAAGTGTAAAACATTGCTCAACGATGATGGTCAGCTCATACTTGACTTGTCAGACATTGCTCACTTTTATTCAGATGGACTAGCTAAAACTAAACATTCTATGGTGAAATTCGATACCGCTCTGAATACGATCAAGAGCAAGATGATTGGTTTGAAGCTTTATTTAGATCCTACTAAATTAAGCCTTGCTGCCCAAATGTCTGGATTTGAAGTGGAAATATTAAATATCAATTCAAATGATCATTACCTCGCCAAACTTCAATTGAAATAGGATAATCGATAGCACATTTTACGAAGTTGAGATGCTTAAAGATACTCATTTTATTAATTTTGATAAAACCTTGCGAAACAAATCTCTGAGCCCCTGGTAAGCCCCATGCCAATAAGTCCAGTGGCGATCTCCATCTAGCACCCTATATTCATGAGGAATATTATGGTTTACATCACGATATGTACCCTTGAACTTCCTTCAAATAAATAATCATCATCTCCACAATCTATATACCAACGCACTGATTCAATATCTGCCTAAGGCAAGGTACTCATGAGATATACCACCCATATTTTTTGTAAAAATCTTCGCAGTATTTCTCCATGACCTCACTCATTCAATTCCATTCATAATGTTTATGTGCCTCTTCTGCCGTAAAATGCCCGCAATAGCCACTTATCGGGCAGGTAGATTGAAACAGTTCAGGACGATGAAGAGCGTGATAGAAACTACCTCCACCACCCATCGACAAGCCTGCAATGGCACGATATTACTTATTTTTTTATCCGAAAAGTAGGCTCAACATATGGCATAAATTCGTCAAAAAGAATTATTCATAACTCCATTCCCATTTGGCCGATTTAAATAGCCAGTCACATTAGTATCCGCATCTGGCATCACAATAATCATTGGACTAGCTATTACTGAACCAATAGCAGCATCTGTAATATGTAATACTTCACCAAATTGGATCCAAGCTGTCTGATCATCAGACATACCATGGAGTAGATATAATACCGGATATTCACGTTTTAAAGTTTCCTAATCCGGCGGTAATTATATAGCGTACTTTAACTCCATTTTTAGTATTTCACTAGGTAGAGTCAACTGATCAAAAACTTTTCCTGATTGTACAGTGAGCAGCATAGACATCAAAAAGATTACCCAGATTATTTTCGGTATTCTTCTAATTTTAATTGTTATATTTAGGTAATTTTGGTTGAGCATAAAGGGTATAGTTTGTACTTACCGATGCCAACTGCTGGCGTATTGTTTTTAAGCCATGATTCACCAGTAATTCTATCTCAGCCGATAAAGGTTTAAACAAATCCAATGCAATAAGATACCCATCACGATTTATTCGCATCGGTCCTGAGGTAAATGAGAACATCATATAAAAAAACTACCTACTCTGCTGCCCAAGCTAGCAGATTGATCATTGTCCATAGTATGTCCTACCTCATCTCGAACCAATACCGCATTTAACTCCATTAACTTTTTTGGTGATTTGATGTACTAAAACAATAAACTTTAACAATGCAAAAAGTAATTGGCAATAGCATCACTCGAAAACTGAAGAGACTGAAATTTGCGTATCATATTTACAGTCATTATAATTCAACCAGAAGTATTCAAGATCTTTGCAATAGTTTTTTTTATATAAGAGATTGCCTTCAACTGAAAATTAATTTTTTGTAAAATATAATTTTAATTAATAGTATTCTTATTTTTTGAGTATTATTTATAAATTTACAAAGCCTCACGTTCATATTTAATAATCAACATCAATTGTGCTACCGACACACAAAATCAGATTGAAAAGTGTACTTAAAGAAAAAAAATTCGAAGAGTCATTAATTTCGGAAATTCTAGAATTTGGAAGGTTAAAAAAAGCTAAAAAAGGGGAATATCTACTTTTTGTTGGAATGCAAACGGATTATTTCCCAATTATTCTGTCAGGAAGACTTAGAGCCTACCGCAGTGATAATGACGGACATGAGATTACCCTTTTTTATTCTAACGTTGGAGAAACATGTAGTTTTGCGGTCAATTCAATCCTTAATAAGGAACCGTCAGGCATCGGCTCTATTATCGAAGAGGATGCAGAAATCTGGATGGTTCCTGGTCGAAAAGTTGATGAATGGATTGTAAGATACCCTACTTACAGAAAGTTTATTTTTGAATGCACAAATCAAAAGATGAATGATCTTTTGTCAACATTTGACAGTATTTCATTTATGAATACAAGCGAACGTTTGTACAAATATTTAGTCGATTTAAGTAATGCTTCAGGCTCTTCAATCATTACCAAAAGTCATCAGCAAATAGCAATTGAGCTCAATACTTCCCGTGTGGTTATCTCAAGGCTGATGAAGCATCTTTCGGGAGCTCAACTTATTAATCAAGAACGAAATAAAGTAGAATTGCTTTAATTACTCTCCTTAATCATCAATCATAGCTACCTT
The DNA here is from genome assembly GCA_902605755.1 of uncultured Marinoscillum sp. Classification (GTDB taxonomy): domain Bacteria; phylum Bacteroidota; class Bacteroidia; order Cytophagales; family Cyclobacteriaceae; genus UBA4465. The sequence continues at coordinate 31,516 of CACLDR010000002.1, forward strand.
CAACGCTAAATTACGTAGTTAAGTCAGTCATCGAATTTTTAAATTGTTTCCAGCCACTAACATTGAAACATTTTATATTCATCGATTGAAGATATTTAGAGACTTGCTGACTTCAGCGTCCATTCAAGCAGCATACCAAAAAAAAGTTGTTCAATACATATAAATCGATCAAATCTATTTACTACTCCATTTAGAGGAATGTTCATCGAAGTACTAATATGATCTTCTCAAAACTCTTCAGACGTACGTTCATCTATAATACTCGCTCCAGATTCGATTAGATTTTTAACTTCTTTCAAAGGCTGTTTTTAATAATATTGATGGAGAATTCATAAAAATCATTTAAATCCTATGTGTCAATTAGGAATAGTAATTAAAGGTAAATTAAGCTTTTTATATAATTGATTGAATCGCTCCATCTCCTTATTTATGATTTGATCTTTTGCTTGCCTATACATAGACCATTCCTTATTAAGATCATTGAATCTTACCTTAGCACCTGAAGTCAATATTGGATCTGCACTATCTACGTAATCCTTCAAATTCATCCACTGTGCATTTAACTGATTATGGAAGTTTATCACATCTTGATAAGTCTTTTGATCGGATTGAATAAGCACTGCTTCCCATTCATCTATTTTAACCATAATTTCTTTACCTAATTCAATAATTTCTTCGGCATCATTTCTGCCCACTAGCATAGACTCATAATGCTTAATTTGAGATTTTACTGACCGCATATTATTGACCGCTTCGTGTATATCTTTGATGGCTTGTTCAATTGAAATCACCATCTCTTGTTGTAATTTATAATCCGTCATAGTAGCCTTAATCCTTGGATCTGCCAATATTTCGACGGAAGTCTCTACCGAGTCCTGATCCACGATCAATCTCAAGGTATATGTTCCTGGAGCTACGTGACCACCAGAATAACTTCCGTATACAAAAACTTCATCAATGTATGGAACTGGCTCCCTTGTAAAGTCCCATACAACTCTATTTACGCCCCGATCTGCTGATAATAGTTTTGACTTCTGAGGTCCTCCTGGCCAGATTTCAAATTTATCTTTCTGATAATTCGATAGGCTTCTAATTACGTTTCCTTTATTATCAATTACTTTTAGGCGTAACAAGGCGCTGTCTCTTTTTTCTGGTAGATAATAGTCAATGTGAACTCCTGATTTTGGATTTTGACCCAAACCGGGCCCTGGTTCATCCGTAGATGCTCCAAATATTCGGTATGTTTTTTTAGGTTGAAATAAAATTAATTCTTTATCAGTCTTTCCTTTTAAGCCCTGAATAGCTCCCAAATCATCTAAAATCCAAAAAGATCTACCCGCAGTAGCTGCAATCAAATCATTATCTTGGATAGTCAAATCATTAATCGGAACTATTGGTAGATTAAGCTGTATTTTTTGCCAGAATATACCTTCATTGAACGAAATATATAATCCTGCTTCAGTTCCCGCGTAAAGTAATCCCTCTACCTTCTTGTCTTCCCTTACTACCCTTACAACTGTTTGGTTATCAATACCGGAAATACGTGGCACCCAACTCATACCGTAATCCGAAGTTCTATAAACCATTGGACTTAAATTATTAAATTTATAAGCCATTACCGTTATATAAGCTGTTGCAGGATCATGGGGCGAAATCTCGATTGAATTTATGATTGCCTCTGGTAAATCTTTGGGAGTAACATTGGCCCAATTGATACCTCCATCGCGCGTGAGGTGAACTAAACCATCATCAGAGCCAACCCACAAAACTCCTTTTTCGTGTGGTGATTCTGTCAAATACATGATTGTATTATAATTTTCTCCACCCGCCGCTTCGTTTGTGTAAGGACCACCACCAGGTCCTTGATGTGTTTTATCATTTCTTGTTAAATCTGGACTAATCACTTCCCAATTAATTCCTCCATCAAGAGTTTTAAACACCACATTTCCTGCATGATAAATTACTGAGTGATCATGGGGAGAACTTATAATGGGAGCATTCCAATTGAACCTATATTTAAAATCTTTAGGTACATTTCCCAGACTCAATTCTGGATACTCTTTTATTGATTTTGACGTCGCTGTTAATCTTGACCATCGTTCAATGATTCCCTGATAACAACCACCAAAGATCACTTCAGGATCATTAGGATCAAAAGCCAAAAAGGCACTTTCACATCCGGCAACCGAGTACCAATCCTTCCATGTAATACCTCGACCATTCGTTCTACTTGCAATTCCGATCGCGGAATTATCTTGCTGACCACCATATACATGATATGGGATTTTATTGTCCGTAATGACCCGGTAAAACTGAGAGGTGGGTTGTTGATCTTGTCGCGTCCAACTTTCACCTCCATTGAAAGTAATATTAGCACCCCCATCATTAGAGTTAATCATGTTTTGAGAGTTCAGAGGGTTGATCCATAAATGATGATTATCTCCGTGGGGAACAGGTATTGGTTGGAAAGTATTCCCTTTGTCAATAGATTTAAGCATCGGAGCATTCAGAACATATACGACATTCTCATTTTTAGGATCTGTGAATATTTCCATATAATACCATGACCTAGCTATTGTTGCTCGATCATTACTGGTTTGTTTCCAGCTTTTACCTGCATTATCAGAGCTGTAAACACCTCCTTTTGTTCCCGCAGCTTCAATAACGGCAAAAACATAGTCTCCATTAGCTCTTGAAACAGATATCCCTGATTTTCCAAATTCATCAGGGAGTCCTTCACTCATGACTTCCCAGGTCTCCCCCATATCTTTCGACTTATAAAGACCTGATCTTGCACCACCTGATTCCATCTTCCAAGGGTACCTCATATGCTGCCACATACTAGCATATAATATACGCGGATTATTCATATCCATACTCAAAGAGGATGCTCCTACATTTTCAGCAATAAAGAGTTTGTTCATCCAACTCTTCCCACCATCTATGGATTTGTAAATACCTCTTTCTTTGGTAGGTCCGTGCTGAGCACCTTGTGCAGCAATGAATACAATATCAGGGTTAGTGGGATGAATAACAACATCTGAGATTGTCATTGTTCCATCCAGACCGACATGATTCCAAGTTTTTCCAGCATCAGTAGATTTATATACTCCGTTGCCGTGCGATGTCATCACCCCTCTAACCGCATGTTCTCCCATGCCTACGTAAATAACGTTTGGATCTGACTCTGATACACATATAGCTCCTACTGAACCGAATTCGAAAAACCCATCGGATATATTCTTCCATGTTTGCCCAGCATCTGATGTCTTCCAAACTCCTCCTCCGGTGTTACCCATGTAATAAGTCATGGGGTCTCCTACAACGCCGGAAGAAGTGACACTTCTTCCTCCTCGAAAAGGACCTATATTTCTCCATTTTAAACCAGAAAATAATTCTTCCTCAATGGGAATTTCGGTATTGAGTACTGATTTCTTTCTTTTTTGTGAAAAAACTATAATAGGTAAAAAAAGAAATGTTAAAATAATTAATTGACAATTTTTCATTGAAAATTATATTCATTTAAAAATGATTTTAATATCCAGGTATTTGCATAACTGCATTTTGCATCATTCTAGAAGGACCCATCCAAAACATACGGTATTGCGTATTATCAATTAAATAAACTATTTTCCCTCTGCCCAGAGTCTCTACTCCTGCAAAAGTGGTCTCAGCCAAATGGCTAAGATTTTCTGGAGAGGCATAACCCGCAACGTTGAGCTCACTCAATGTACTATAGCTACCTACAGTTTCTAATTCAATATTAGGTATCAACGCATCGGTACCAAATTTCAAAGTGTAGAGCTCCTCCTTAAGCCCGAAACCAAGAGGATGAGTAATATCTATTCTAGCATTCAAAGCCGTTCCTGGTATTCTTTTTTTACCCTCGTATGCCGTTCTTTGATCAAAGGGTAAAAACCGAGCCATTAAACTTAAATCTTTTGGATATTTTTTCAGTGAGATCTCCGTAAAATCGGATAACTCATTGGTAAAAAATGATACCGCTCCTTCGGTCGCAATAAGAGTCCCACCTTCATTTACCCAATTCTTAATTTGGTTCAAAGCTTCTTTTTCAAACAACTCAGATAAATTGCTCCCACCATCAGGTAAAATCCCACCATTAGGTAAAATTAGTACATCATAGTCTTTTAAATCAACACCTCTTAAATTACCTCCAAATTTTGGAATACTACTTTGCTGAAGTGCAGTCGCTTTAATACGATCAATTGGCAGACCCGTTTGCCAATCGAATAAAAAATAAATTTGCCCAGCGGTATAAACACTAAAAGGCGGTTCAACAAGTAAGGCTACCTTAGGCTGAGTAATTGGTACATTTCTACCATTTGCTAAATCCATACCTGTCATCACCCGGCCGCTATTAAATCCAATAATCTCAACTCCTGAACTTTGAGCTATTTCTTTAATCTCAAGATCTATTCTGTTTTTGTGATGCAGGTTTCTACCAAGCAGCACAATCAGAGAACCTGCAGTAAAGGTTTTATCTCCCATAACAAAGGGTTCAAATGCAGAGCGCACGTTATATCCACTAGCCCATAGCTGGGCCAATGCTTGAGGAGCATTTCGCTGACTCCAATTAATTACATAGGCATATTGAGCCTCATTGTTGATCACCAAACCTTTAAAATTAACCTCTTGACTAACAGGTTTGGTCTCAACCGAAAATGCGCCCATTGTAGAATAGGCACTTAAATTATATGCCAATGGAGCTGACCATGTGGACATATCATACATAACTGAATCCTCAATTTCTAAATTGCGTGCCATAATCGTGTTAATTAATAAATGTTTCGGCTGTCGGGTGGTTACGATAAAAGTCCCTTTACTAAATACTTTTTTTGAAATCCGACCTGAACGGTAATCTAGAGCAGCTGTAATCTGAAAATCATTAAGGGCCTGCTCTAATTTAATTCCATTTCGGATCAATACATTGACCAAATCATTACTATGAACATCTTTATCACTAAAAAAATAAGCTTTGATTTTAGATTTACTTTTCGCTGGGTTCAATGCATTCTTACTATAATTAAGTAAGTTTTCACGATGTAAAACTGCAGTTTTTATAGTTGCAATAGAAGTTGTGTAGTGATCGAAAATCCTTTGTCTCAGGGTGAGGTCAAACCCGTCGTCAGTTTGTACAATTCTACCCCCTGCAGATCCTCCTCCCTGTTCGGTTAACATTCCGATCGCACCCATAACACTTGGATAACTTGAACCATATCCCGGATAAAAAAAATCAAACCGGTCGCGTGTAAAATAATTGATCTGATGCTTATCAAATTGAGCTATGTTTGCATCTCCAAAAACTTCAGACCACCTTTCGTAAGAATCTGGAAGCAATTGATTTCTCGGTGTTGTGCCTGGTGCAGTGAAGTAGTTATTATTATAACCTTGCTCATGATAATCAACATGAACTTGTGGAAGCCATTTTTGATACTCATGACATAGTCCTCTTGCCTCTGGATGTACTTGCCAAACCCAATCTCTATTGACATCAAACCAATAATGATTGGTTCTTCCTCCTGGCCAATTCTCCATATGCTCAATATCCTGCGGCTCGTTACTTGGTCTTTTCAATCTTTTCATTGATTTATACCAATAGACGTAACGATCGCGACCATCAGGGTTGATACAGATATACATAATTATTATTGAGTTTTTAAGCACCTCTGTAGTTTCTTTGTCTTGAGCTGCAGCCATTCGGTAGGCTACCTGCATGGCAGCTTCCGTCGAGGAGGCTTCATTACCGTGTATATTATAACTAAAAGAAGTGAAAATAGGTTGACCTTTCAGAGGTAATTGGTCCACTTCAGTTTCTTGGAGAATTTGCATATGCCTTGACTTAATATCATCAATATTTTTAATGTTTTCTTCTGAAGAGATTACCAAATTAATCAAAGGTCGACCTTCATAAGTCTTTCCGTACTCATGATATAAAACTCGCCCAGAAGATGTGGATAAGGCTTTAAAATAATCCACAGCGTCTGCGTACAAGGTAAAAGAAGATCCTAATTCATAATTTAAAAAATTTTTTGGACTCGGTATTTTTTCATTGATTTCAAGCTCTGGCTCAAATGCAAATCGCTTCTTATCCACAACATTAGGTTGGGCTTTAGAGAGAAAATGTATTAAAAGGCCTATGATTAAAAATATGTTTTTTTCCATGTTTACAATTTGAAAATTTATGATAAAAAATAGTAAATTGATTTTAATTTAGTGAGCCCCGATGAAAATACCTTTTGAACTTACACAAACGGTAAACCGTCTTAACTTTAATAAACGAGTCAATATAAACGATATTATTCTTAACCCTTAAATAAACCAATGACCTAAAACAAATAGTCATTTCTATAATTTTCGTGCCCAGATATTACGGAATCTTACTGGGTTTCCATGATTTTGTAAGAGAATAGGTAGTTTTTCCGGATGTTTCACGTAGTAAGCTTGTCCTATGTAACAGGTCGGTCCCGTTAGATAAACGTTGTTCTGAATCAGTACACCATTATGAAAGACTGTTATTCTGGCTGGATTAAGTATATCACCACTTTCAGAAAATTTTGGCGAATTAAAAATAATGTCAAACTCCTGCCAGTTTCCGGGTGGTTTTGTAGCATTCACCAAGGGTATGTGTTGCTTATAAATAGCACCCGCTTGTCCGTTACTATATGTTTCATTATCGAATGAATTCAATATCTGAATTTCATAAAGTCCCATGAAAAAAAGTCCACTGTTACTGTAATCTTGACCTCTTTTGGAGATATCTTTCGGAGTCAACCATTCTATGTGCAGCTGAACATCACCAAAAAGTTCTTTCGTAACCAAATGCCCCGTTCCAGGCACCACTACTAAATCTCCCCCCTCCAATTTCCAATCAGCTGGACGTGTGATGTGGGCACCTTCTTTTAGCAAAGGCAAGCGTTCAGCATAATCAGTCATACTTTCGCTATAATCAAAAAACGGCTTTTGCCATTGGTCCAAAGAAGAACCATCAAAAAGGATGATGGCATCGGAAGGAGGAGCACCTTTCTTTCCGGGAGTGACACGATTTAAATCTCGATACAATTCTGTAGTAGTTGCCTCAATTTCTTCAATATCCTCTTGGGAGAGCGTAATCGATTCTCTTTTTTGGGCTTCAAGCTCACTAATAAAAAACATTCCCAATATAATTAAACCTTTTATTTTCATAAATTCAGTGATAAATGGATAATTAAGACCCTTAACTGGTTTTGGTAAGATCAAAATAAACAAAACGGAAAACAAAGGTAAATCTTAATTATTAAAAAATTTTTATTGTGATTGTTAAGTAGAAATTTAAGAGATGTAATGATTTATAAAAATCAGAAATAACCTAATAATAAATTTTTGATCTGATTTATCCTAATTCAATTTTAACATACGAATCTCTTGCGCCAGTTGATGTACCGCCATAGCATATAGTGGACTATGATTATAACGAGTAAGTACATAGAAATTGGAAAACCCCATCCAATATTCCTTTGCAATTTCGTTATCTAATTCAATAATTGAAACCAAATCTGACATACTTTGACCCTCCACTTGATAGCCCCTCTCCATAAAATATTGAATAGTATTTTTAGGTTTAATGTAATTTGTATTTAGATTGATCGCACTATTAACTTTATGGGCCTGAATAGCCACCTTTCCACCATTTTTCCAGTTATGTACCTTTAAATAATTTGCTGCACTCATTATCGCATCATCGACGTTATTTACAAGGTCACAACCCTTAGATTCATCATAACTTTTAGCATATGCACTATAACTACTCGGCATGAATTGACAATATCCAATAGCTCCTGCATAGGAACCCTCAGCATTGTATAAATCTATATTTTGAGAATTGGATAACTTAATAAACTCACCTAATTCCTTAGTAAAAAAACTTGACCTTTTAGGATATGCAAATGCCAAAGTGTACAACGCATCCAATACTTTATATCCACCTTTTTTCTCTCCATAATAAGTCTCAACTCCTAAAATTGCAACCAAATATTCTATTTCGACACCTGAATTATTACTAACAACATTCAAGGTACTTTCATGATCATTCCAGAAAGTTACCCCTTTAGATATTCTTTCATTGGTTAGAAATATATTTCTATACCTTTTCCAAGAAATGCTCTCTGCCGGCCTTGTGACGCTTTCAATAATTTCGGGAATAAACTTCGCACTGTCTAATATCAATTTTATATCTTCCACTTTTATGCCGTTGGTCTTTGAATAATTTAGGATAAAATTAGAAACCTTGTTCTCGTCTATTTGACCTAAAATTTTTAAATACATTACCCAAAGACAAATGATAAAACAACTAATTCTTTTCATGATGATTTTAATGTTATTTTTACAAATCAAATGATTTTTTAATAATCATTGAAGTAAAAATCAGAGTAAATTAAATAATATGAAAAAAGCAAAAATCCACACCCAAAATAGTATTATGAAAATTGAGTTTTTCCAGGAAGATGCCCCGAATACGGTCCAAAATTTCATCGATTTGGCCAATAAAGGATTCTATGATGGCCTTACTTTTCATCGTGTAATTCCCAATTTTGTCATACAAGGTGGATGTCCAGATGGTACGGGTGCCGGAGGACCAGGATATAGCATTGATTGTGAGTTATCAGGAAATAATCAATATCATGATAGGGGTGTACTTTCGATGGCTCATGCCGGAAAAAATACCGGTGGCTCACAATTTTTTATCTGCCACAGTCGAGCCAATACAGCACACCTTGACAGAAAACATACTTGCTTCGGCAAAGTGATCGAGGGTTTAGCAGTAATCGATATGATAAAGCAAGGTGATGTGATGGATAAAGTAGTTATTACTGATTAATTATTCTAAATGTGTTGCCCATAAAAATTCATCTTGGCAAAAGTTCTTCGCCTAGGTTATATTAAGATGGAAATCTTAAAAATATCTACGCGTGATGGTATTAGCTTACATCTTGATGCCATGACAGTAAACCAACCTCTCGGTGTGGTCTGTATCATTCATGGCTTTGGTGAACATATCGGCAGATACCGACACGTAATGCAGTCCCTTAATGATTCAGAATTCAATGTCTACGGTATTGATCTTCGAGGCCATGGTAAATCTGGAGGTTCAAAGGGTCATGCGCCTAATTTGATAAGTTTAATTAATGATATTGAGGAATTTTTAAAAATAGTTAGGTCAGAAAATCTGTATTTACCATTGTTCCTTTTTGGCCATAGTATGGGTGGAAATCTAGTACTTAATTACGTACTACGCGATAACTCTAAAGAATTATCAGGCTTCATAGTTTCTGCTCCTTGGATCAAGTTGGCATTTAAAATTCCGCGGTGGAAAGAACAATTAGGACACTTGATGGCACGTATTGCACCGAAAGTGAGACTTCCCAACGGACTCAATAGTATGCATCTGAGCAAGAATCCGGAAGTCGCAAAGCAATACAATCAAGATCCTCTAGTAAACTTTAAAATCTCTGGAGGTTTAATTTCTGCCATTAACTACGGCGCTGCATACCTGATCAAACATCAAAAAGAAATCAAATTGAGTGGTTTTATCTTCCAAGGTAAGTTAGATGCCATAATTGATTATAAGTCTACCATGAAATTAGCCTTGGGTAATCCCGATAATATAAAATGGAAATTATGGGAGAGTGTATTTCACGAGGGGCACAATGACTTAGAACAAAATGAAGTATTAAAAGAATGGATTGATTGGATGATCAATAAGATCGAAGCATCTAGATTGAACTAAAACCCTAAAACAATTGCCTTTTGATTTAATCAATAATGGAACGTCAAAACTCAAGAATATTGACTCTTTAAGCGAATCATGACAGTCAGACAGCACCCGTCATTAGTTTCCAATCTATCATTAATGGTTAAATTAGTGGTATCATGAAAAAAATAAGTGGTGTCATTCGGGCTTGGTGTACTTACGACCTGGCAAATTCAGTATACAACCTTGTAATCAACACAGCTATTTTTCCGATTTATTACACAGCTATTACGAGCATCAATAATGAAGATAAAGTAGACTTTTTTGGATTTGAAATAGTCAATTCCGTTTTGTATAGCTACGCTACATCACTTTCTTATCTGATTTCTGCTTTGTTGCTCCCTATATTGGCGGGTATCGCAGATTATACAGGTAACAAAAAAAAATATTTAAAAATTTTCACATATTTGGGTGCCTTTGCCTGCATGGGATTGTTTTTTTTTACTAGTGAAAATGTCCTTGAATGGGGTATCTTCTGTGTCATGTTAGCTTCCATTGGATACAGTTCTGGATTGGTTTTCTATGATGCTTATCTTCCCGAAATAGCACCAAAAAATATGACTGATCGAATCAGTGCAAAAGGTTTCTCCTATGGTTATGCAGGGAGTGTAGTCCTCCTTTTGATGAGTATATTTATTACCCAAAAATATGAGTTGTTTGGGTTTTCAGATATAGGAGAAGCCACACGCTTCGTCTTTATTCTGGTTGGCCTTTGGTGGATTGGATTTGCACAAATAGCCTTTAAATGGCTGCCAAAAAACGAATCAAACAAAAAACTAAATCGTGATATTTTCAAAAATGGTTATCTAGAATTAAAAAAAGTTTTTTTTAGCTTAAAAAAATTAAAAAATATGAAAATGTACCTGGTTGCTTATTTTTTTTATAATATGGGTGTGCAAACAATAATGCTTTTAGCTATACTATTTGGAACAAAAGAATTGGAATTGAATTCGTCACAACTCATTCCGGCCATCATCATAATTCAATTTGTAGCAATTCTTGGAGCTACGATGTTTGCGAAGTTATCTGACCTTCGCGGGAACATATTTTCTCTCTCTACCATGATTGGAATATGGATTGGAATCTGTCTTTATGGATATACTGTAACGAGCGTAAATCAGTTTTATGTAATTGCAGGGCTCGTTGGATTAGTCATGGGAGGTATTCAATCTCTATCGCGGGCTACCTTTTCCAAACTAATTCCACTGAATTCTGAAGACCATACTTCATACTTTTCATTTTATGATGTCACTTTTCATATTAGCGTAGTATTGGGAACATTTTCTTATGGCTTAATTGATCAGATTACAGGTAGTATGAGAAATAGTATTTTAATTTTAGTATTGTTTTTTATCATTGGACTGGCTTTTCTTATTTTTGTTAAATTTCCTAGTGAAAAATCTCAAACTTCCAAAACTTAATCTCCCGGATATAAATCCAAGTATCCTTTGGCGAAATAATCAAGCTTACATCAAGGATGAAATTCGTAAAAAAAATCTTTTACTAACTCCCGAAGAATGGGTAAGGCAACATTTTTTGAACTTACTGATAAAAACCCTTAATTATCCAAAAGCATTGATCAATATCGAAAAAGGCCATAAACATCTGCAACAACAAAAAAGAACAGATATTCATGTATACAATAGAAAAGGAGATAGCTACCTTTTGGTTGAGTGTAAAGCCCCGAATATTAAGTTATCACAAGCTACCCTTCAACAAATCAGTAGCTACAATGCTGCGTTTAACACTCAATATCTAGCCATTACAAATGGAATGAAGCACTATGTTTGGAAAAAGATGACTAAAAACAACAAATATGAACAATTATCCGAATTCCCATTCTTCTAAAGTAATTGATCTAAAGCACTCAATTTGTAGCCAAAAGCCTCTGCAACTCCGGGATAAACAACTTTTCCATCAATGATGTTTAACCCCTTCTTTAATTCCTTATTCAACTTACATCCATTTTTCCATCCTAAATCCGCTAATTGCAAAGCATATGGCAAAGTTGCATTGGTCAAAGCTAATGTAGATGTATAAGGTACTGCTCCTGGCATATTGGCCACACAATAATGGACAATGTCATCAATAATATAGGTGGGATCTTCATGAGTAGTCGGTTTACAAGTTGCAATACATCCTCCTTGATCAACGGCAACATCAACTAATACTGTTCCTGGTTGCATATCCTTGAGCATATCCTCTGTGATGAGATGGGGTGCTTTAGCCCCCGGAATTAATACACTTCCTACAATAAGATCACATGTACCAATCATATTCCGGATATTATGTTCACTACTCATACAAGTATTTACATTAGCTGGCATAATCTCATCTAAATACCTTAAACGAGACAAACTAAAGTCCATAATTGTAACATTTGCGCCCATACCTGAAGCTATCTTAGCAGCATTCATTCCAACAACTCCTCCTCCTAAGATCAAAACATTTGCAGGAAGAACACCAGGGACTCCCCCCAAGAGAACACCTCTTCCTTTGAAGGGCTTTTCCAAATATTTAGCTCCCTCCTGAATAGACATTCTACCTGCTATCTCCGACATGGGAATTAGTAAAGGCAAAGCCTTATCTACCATTTCCACCGTTTCGTAAGATAGACATACAGATCGACTTGCCATCATTGCATCAGTTAATGGCTTTGATGAGGCAAAATGAAAATAGGTAAATATTAGTTGGCCTTTCTTAATCAATACATACTCTGATTCGATAGGCTCTTTGACTTTCATAATCATTTCAGCAATCTCATAAATTTCAGAGGCCTGAGATAATATTTTTGCTCCGGCATCAAGATATTCTTTATCTAGAAATCCGCTCCCTGCACCTGCATTAGACTGAAGATAAACCTTATGACCCTTTTTACTTAATTCTTTTGTCCCACTCGGAGTCAAAGCCACCCTACTTTCATTGTTTTTAATTTCCGAAGGAATCCCAATTATCATGATTATAACATTAAGTTTGATCGAATAAAAAAGTAAATATAATCGGGTAATTGAAAATAAAAAATAATGATTTTTATTAACCTTTTATAAGAAAAATAAACAAAATGAAGAATAGAATTTTACATATAAATTATATTGGCTTCTCGACATAAAATGAATTTTAATTTTGTTAAGTTCATTATTTATTTTTTATGAAATCTGACTTAACTGTAAAACACCTAAATGTAGTGATTTATTATTATCTTGCGGTTAGATCAATGTTGATCTTTCGCTCGAGGTAAGTATGAGCTCAAACTCAAACAAAACAATAATTTCCTCCAAAGAAAAAATCTTAGAAGATTATCTTTTAGCTGTTCAAAGTAGAGAGATTAGTTTACTTGGGAGAAAAGAAGTCTTCATGGGAAAAGCCAAATTTGGAATATTTGGTGACGGAAAAGAAATTGCTCAAATAGTTTTATCCAAAATGTTCAAAAAAGGAGATTGGAGATCAGGCTATTATCGCGATCAAACCTTAATGCTCGCATTGAAACTATTGACTCCTGAACAGTTTTTTGCCCAACTTTATGCTCATGCAGATGTAGAATTTGAACCTTCCTCTGGAGGACGTATGATGAACAGCCATTACGGAACCAGATCCCTCGATCCCTTGGGACAATGGAAAAACTTAACAAATCAAATAAATTCAAGCTCTGACATATCTCCCACAGCATCACAAATGCCCAGATTACTAGGGCTTGCTTTCGCCTCTAAATTATTCAGAAAAAACAAAGCACTCTACGATTTTAGGCAATTTTCAAACGAGGGAAACGAAGTAGCTTTTGGCACTATAGGAAATGCTTCAACATCTGAAGGCCATTTTTTTGAAGTTATGAATGCAGCCGGAATTCTACAAGTTCCTTTGGTATTAGCGGTTTGGGATGATGGTTATGGTATTTCCGTGCCCAATAGCATTCACACCATTAAAGAAAGTATTTCAAAAATAATGGAAGGCTTTCAACGCGCGGATAATACCAATGGTATTGAAATCTTAGTTGCTAGAGGTTGGAATTATCTAGAAATGTCGATTGTCTTTGAAAAAGCTACATCCCTTGCCAGAGAGAAGCATGTGCCTTGTTTGATCCATATTACAGAGCTTACCCAACCCCAGGGACACTCCACCTCGGGTTCTCATGAACGCTATAAATCTAAAGAACGCTTACGATGGGAAAGTAAATTTGATTGTAACCTAAAGATGAGGGAATGGATACTTGCAGAAAAAATTGCTGATGAAGCTACACTTTATGAAATTGAGAAAGAGGCTAAAACAACGGCTAAAAACGCACGCAATGCTGCTTCATCAAATTATTTTCGAGAAATTAAATCAGATCAAAAACAAGCATTAGCTCTCATAGAAAAAATAATCAATGAATCTCAACACAAAATACAACTTACTAATATTTACAATGATCTCGAGCAAAATATATTCCCTTTAAAATCAGATGTCATAAAAGCATGCACATCCATCATTCGAACTTTGGCAAAATATGAGGACGTAAATAAGCAAGACCTAAAAAATTGGCTAGCAATACAAAAAGAAAAATACTCTAGGGACTACAGCTCTCACTTGATCAGTGAATCCGAAGATTCCGCCCTCAAAATAAATGAGGTCAAACCATTCTATAAAAAGGATGCACAATGGGTCGATGGAAGAAAAATTCTTAACCTTTGTTTTGATCACCACTTATCAAATAATTCCCTATTAATAGCACTGGGCGAAGATGTGGGTAAGATAGGAGACGTTAATCAAGGGTTTGCGGGAATGCAAAATAAACATGGTAATCTACGGGTCATTGATACAGGAATTCGTGAAAATGCGATCATCGGTAAGGGAATTGGTGCGGCATTACGAGGCCTGAGACCTATAGTAGAAATTCAATACTTAGACTATTTACTATATTCCATGCAAATATTATCTGATGATCTGGCCACCACACATCACCGCACCAAGGGAGGACAAAAAGCACCTCTTATTATAAGAACGAGAGGACACCGACTCGAAGGAATGTGGCATTCTGGATCTCCAATGGGAATGATTTTGAATGCTGTGAGAGGTATTCATATAGCAGTACCTAGAAATATGACGCAAGCCGTTGGATTTTACAATACACTTCTTGCCTCAGATGACCCTGCTATAATTGTTGAGACACTCAATGGTTATCGGCTTAAAGAAAAAATTCCAAATAATTTATTCGAAATAAAAACCCCTTTGGGAATCCCTGAAATATTACGAGAAGGAGAAGACTTAACGGTAGTTACGTATGGCTCTATGTGCAGAATTGTTATGGAAGTTGCAGCAGAGCTCGCTGAGCTAAAAATATTTATTGAAATTATTGATGTTCAAACCTTACTCCCTTTCGATCTTTCCAAGACCACAGTAAAGTCACTACAGAAAACCAATGCAGTTTTATTCATTGATGAAGATGTCCCAGGTGGTGCTACAGCCTACATGATGCAACAAGTATTGGATAGAGATGGTGGCTATCAATGGCTCGATGTGTCACCTAAAACCTTAACTGCCAAAAATCATAGGCCCACTTATGGTAGTGATGGTGATTACTTCTCTAAACCAAATTCTGAAGAAGTTTTTGAGGTTATTTACGGGGTAATGAATGAAAAATATCCCGAAAAATATCCCAAAATCTAAACTAGTCTCTGGTTATATTTACCAAAACGAAGTCTGGAGTTTCTACAACATTGCTTTTATTTAAATTTCGATCATAGATATAGAAACTCATCATAATCGAATCATTTCTAAAAGTTTGTTGAAATCCTTGAGATAGCATTGAGAAGGAAATATCTCCCTTCAGTGTTTTTCCTATATTTTCTCTATCAAAAACGGGAATTCTGGAATTAAAAAATTCAACACAACCACCCTGACTGAAATCATCATTAATTAATTGATATTCACCTCTTATTTTTTTATAAAAGTTAACATAAATGTTTTTGTTAAATATGTTTTTTTTAATTAAAAAAGTGTCTACTTGATCCGTATCTACCGGATCCGTATTTAAATCAGTAGTAACTAAATAGTCCGCGCAACCAAATTCAGGCAATGTTTGATCAAAGTCATAATTGCCCGACAAAACTACTTCACCACCATAAGATGTTGCCAAAATGAGAGGTTCATTAAAACTTGATTGACCATACTCGATCAAAAAATACTCTGATTCCCTCTCTTGGACAACATAATTAAAAGTGTGATAAGGTGGATAAACTTCATCTATGTCAAGACCAATATCCCCATCTCCATCTTCGAAATTGAAAGTTAAAATCAAACTATCAGCGGCACCGTCAACTTCGACAAACTCAATCCGTTTAAAGGAAATAACCGGCTCATCAGGCATATATGGAGGGTCATAGCAACCAGTAAATAGCGTTAAAAAGATGAAAAAACTTAAATATTTAACTATATTGTTTAACATAATCGCTAGCAAAGTAAAGGTATTTACCTGTAATAAGGTATAACTTTATCTTTACACTTTTTTACAACTAAATAATTAATTTATCATATGAGTTTCTATAAAGATTTCAAAAATACACTTATAGACATTACCGATGATAACTTCGATGACAGGAGTCTCGCTTTGTTTGATTATCAGTATCACACTAACGAAATATATAATTCTTATTGTTCCCATCTAAAAATAAAAAAAAGTAAAATTCAAGAGCTAGAAGATATCCCCTTTTTACCAATCGAATTTTTCAAGAATTATGAAATAAAATCAGAGAATTGGACTCCTGAGAAAATATTTTTTTCTAGTGGAACAACAAAAGGTATTAAAAGTCGAAATATAGTGCGTGATCTCGATTTTTTTCTTCAAATGGCCAAAATAACTTATGAACAATTTTATGGCTCATTAGATCAACAGATTATACTAGCACTCCTTCCTTCCTATTTGGAGCAGGGTCATTCCTCATTGATCGAAATGGTTAATTATTTTCTTAATCATGCCCAAAAAAAATCCAGATATATCGATACCAAAACTACAAAATTGAGACATTTACTTAATGATGATACTAAAAAAATGCTCATTGGAGTAAGTTATGCTTTGCTGGACTTAGCTGCCATAAATCCTGGAAGTAAAAACTTATCAATAATGGAAACAGGAGGAATGAAAGGCAGAAAAAAGGAAATAGTAAGAGAACATCTGCATAGTATGATCTCTAAAGGATTTCATCCAAAAAATCTTTTTACTGAATACGGTATGACTGAGCTTTACACCCAAGCATATGCTAAAGAGAATGGAAACTTAATGTTTCCCAATTGGGCAAGGTGTTTGATTAGAGACATAAATGATCCTTTCACTTATGCTAAAAAAGAAATGACAGGAGGAATAAATATAATTGATTTGGCTAATATCAGCACATGTGCCTTTATTGAAACCAAAGACTTAGGTAGAAACGTGGATGGATTTAAATTTAAGGTAATGGGTCGTTTTGACGATAGCGATACAAGAGGCTGTAACCAATTATTCTGACTAAAGCTGTAGTTAATAAAAATAAGAATATCCAGATAAATTTGAAGCCAAAAAATGGATTTTGATAAAAAAAAAGATAACTTCACAGTATAAATAATTGAAGTTATGAAAAAAATTTTATTAATAAGTTTTATTCTGGCCTTAATGGGTGCTTGTACACAAAAATTATGCCCTACATATTCACAAGTAGATACGGTTGAAGTGGATCGTGTAAAGACATCTAAGGCTTGATGAGCTTTTTTAAATTAGTATGAAAATTAATGTCTTTGGCCGAAATTTCATTTTCGCAAAGAATTACCAACCGTTCAATAACATTCCTTAACTCCCTTATATTGCCTGGCCACATATATTGGCTCAAAAGTTCCCGGGCATCAGGTTTTATCACTTTCAAAGGTACTCCATAAGCGCTGCAAACTTCTTTTAAAAAGTAATCAGTTAACGTGAAAATGTCCTGAGAACGATCTCTTAAGGAAGGAACTTCGATCAAAATAACACTTATTCGGTGGTATAAATCTTCTCTAAAATTACCATTAATGATCTCATATTTTAAATTTTTGTTGGTTGCAGCTACGACTCTAACATCTACCTTAATGGATTTTTCTCCACCTACTCTTGTTATTCGATCTTCTTGTAGTGCCCTAAGTACTTTTGCCTGGGCGGCCAAACTCATATCACCAATCTCATCTAGAAACAAAGTCCCTTTATGTGCTTGCTCAAATTTACCGATACGTTGTTTGTTTGCAGAGGTGAAAGCCCCTTTTTCATGACCAAATAATTCACTCTCAATTAACTCTGATGGAATAGCTGCGCAATTTACTTCAATTAGATGCTTATTTGAACGATAACTTTTTTCGTGAAGCCATTTTGCCACTAATTCCTTTCCCGTACCATTTTCACCTGTAATTAATACTCTCGCTTGTGTTGGAGCTACTTTTTGAATCACAGATTTAACTCTTTTAATCTGCTTTGAATCACCAATTATGTCTATAATTCCACTAATTTTATTTTTAAGTATCTTCGCTTTTTTGATTAAATGTTCTTTTTCTAAGGCATTTTTAATGGTTAGTAATAATCGATTAAGGTCGGGTGGCTTTTCAATAAAGTCAAAAGCTCCCTTTTTAGTAGCTTCGACCGCTGTCTCAATGGTGCCTTGGGCAGTTATCATAATAAAAACTGCTGCTATTCCTTCCGAATTTGCCAAATCAAGAAGTTGAATGCCATCCATTTTTGGCATTTTTATATCACAAAGAACTAAATCAACTTGATGTTTTTTTAAATAAGATAATCCTGCTTCACCGTCACCAGCTTGCCCCACCCAGTGACCCTCAAATTCAAGGATTTCAATTAGAGTATCTCTAATACTCTTTTCATCATCAACAATTAAAATATGAGCCATATTATTACAATTAAATTAGGCAAGCAAATAAGCCGGGTTCTGTACTCTATTAAGAAGAATCTTAATACTGTCCCATCATTTATCTAGTTCCAAAATCACTTTTGAAATCGAACGGTCTACCCTTCTTGCATGAGCGAGTAACTCTTAATCGCAAGATCTATTTGACCTTTCAGCCCGTAAGGTTTACATTGCGCCTCAACTCACGCTGAGACCGGTGAGCTCTTACCCCACCTTTTCACCCTTATCTCAAACAAGTTAAGACGGTATATTTTCTGTTGCACTATCTCCTTTTACAAAAAAAGACTTCCAATTAAGAAGTACGGTACTCTGTGCTGCCCGGACTTTCCTCCTCAACATTGAGGCGATGAGCTCGCTTGCCCCACAAACTTAACAATTAAGGCTCCTTTTTTTAAGTCTATCATAAAAAAAAAATCTCCTTAAAAAATTGAAATTTATTTCTTAATATCATTAATAAATAATCCTTTGAGCTTATCAAATGATTTTACATACTGCAAACTAATACCACCCTCAACTGAATTTTCATTTGCATAATTATAGGGATTATTTTGTCTGAAAATTTTTAATCTTAATCTTCCATCCTCGGTCAAGAAGTAATCAAAGGACCAATCCCCTAAAATATTATTTGTAGAACTTGGTTGATTTTGATTGTTATTCACTGCACTGGCCCCTGCTAAACGTAAACGCCCCTCTAAAAAAGTATAGGCCAATCTCAACTCAACCGTCTCAACTGCTGATTCATCTAGGCCCAACAAATCTACACTTACTTCAAGATTATCATCAACTTGATTCAGCCAATAACTCAATTGATTACTAATGAATTCACTGACACTATTTCCAAAACCTTGTCCTATTTGCTCAGAGGAAGGAAGTTGATTACTAGGAGATAATTGTCTCAAAATCAATAAACTAAAAACTTGACGTTTCAACTCTTGCTCATTTGAATTAATGGCCGTAAGAATATCATACCAATCAGTATCGCTATTAGATACGGTACTATTTTCCTCAAACTTAAGTTCAAAATCAATTTCAGGATTAACCACAGGCCCGTTGAGTTTAAGAACAACCAATATGGGACTTTTTTTTCCAAATCTCTGAGATTGACCAGCCCAAGATGACAGATCTACTAATTGTCTATAATTAGCCTCCAAAGACATGATTCCTTGGTAGGGGTCACCAAAAAATGAGACCATACCTCCGGGTTGAATTTCAAATTCTTTATTTAAAACATTTGAAGTCCAATTGTAGGCTCCCTCCAGTATCTCAAATTGACCAAGTACCTCAAAGAGACCATCGGAGTTAACACTCAACTGTAAATTTCCTTGTCCCTTACCTCTAATAATGTCTCCAGTTTGCTCATTGAAAATCAATTCTCCATATGCATCCCGAGTAATCTCAAGATTCATATTTACTTGAAACCCTTTATTACCTTTTTTGCGATCTGTTAGATTAATCAGCGGAGTAGTGGTATCTGTTTGATTGACAAAATTGATATAATCCTGGCTTTCAAAATTCATTTGATTGTCTATAGGTATCTTAATACGTGTTTTCCCATCAGTTTGAATATTTGTATCAAAAATTAGATTATTGAATGGACCACTTATACGTATGTGTCCACTACCAAAGACATTACCGTAATACAGAGTGTTTTGATTTCGACTTGTGTTTAGGATCTCAAGGTTCCGAAAATCTACTTTTACATCTAGGGCCTTAACTTTAATATTCTCATGGATTAATTGGCCTGTGAGAAAGCCTTCAGATCCAAATCTGTCAAATATTTCGATTTGATCAAAATAAACCATGTCTTGATCGAATATTGTAGCTCCGGAAAATTTATAATTAGTATTTAAATAATCGACAGTCGCTACTCCTCGAGAAAACGCTGCCTGTCCATTGAACTTAGGATTATCTACAAGACCCTCAATTCTTAATTTGCCTGAAGCAACTCCATCAATCTCTGAGATCCTTTTTTGAAAGAATGGTACCAACCAATTAATTCGCATTTCGTTAAATTCCACATTTAAGCTGAGTTGGTCCTCTTGATTACTAGGAAATACATAACCAAATAATCTACCTCCCCCATATGAGCCAGACTCTATCTTAATATCAGTGTATAATCCATTTTCTTTTGGCTTCCAATTAATAACTCCCTGCAAATCTCCTATATCTAGCTCTTCAAGTTGAAGTCCTAACAAATTGAATTGACCATCTAGGTGCCAAGGCTGTTCAATATTTAATCGTTTTATTTTCCCAATGAATGATAAAATACCATCCCATTTATGGGACAGAAAAGAGCCCATATTTTGCACACCGAAATTTGTTATTTCAAAATAAATTTCAGATGATTTATCATTTGAAATTACACCTTCTAATGCTATTAGGTCAGAATCATTGGAAATTTCGACATCCTTAAGTTTAAGCTGTTCTTTGGAGATAGTAATTTGGTTACCCTTATTTACTTTCCAAATTTTATTAAACCAATTAATCTCCGCATTCAAAAACTTAGTGTCTATTTCCTCCTCACCAAAAATAGATTGCGTATTCAAAATTAAAAATGAATTTTTCGACGGCTGCACTATCTTTAAATCGCCAGTTAAGGTGTCTGAAAATAATGATAATGAAATATTAAGATCTGAGGTTTCCGGGAGACTGAACCATTTCTGCCCTTTTGAAGACAACACCACTTGTCCATCAATAGGATTACTATGATTTATACTAAAGTCAAATTCCATTTGATTTTCTAGAAACTTAAGACTATCTATTTTTAGCGAATCGCTAAAAATATTTCCAGTAAAAGAAATCCCTCTTTGGTAAGTTAAATCAATACTTAAGCCTCCCCCAAGCTCTCGATCCAACTTAGTAAGCATTCCTATATTCCCCAAATCCTCCAAATCTACTTTCAATTTCAACTCATAATCATTTAACGGCCGCTGCTCTAAATTTTTCTTGTTAAAATATAATTTATCTTTATAAAAATTGGCATCAGCCATCCAATCATAAATAACATTATATAGCGGAAAGTCACCAGAAGCAGATACATTAAAATTTGAATTTTTTATTTTAATCCTGTTAGATTTAATAGTATCTATTGAAATATAAATAGGGTCAAAAATTATATTTCTCCCCTTATTCAATACCTGAACATCATCCAATATGACAGTCCCTATTAAACCTGATTTTTGAAAGTCACTGATACTGATATTGGAATTTAAAGAGAAAGCTAAATAATCTTTGGAAAAATTCAAAGCTTTTAAATTTGCATAATCGAGTGCAACTTTTGCCTCAAGTTGAGGAGATTCCTGACGAAGATAGACTCCTCGTCCCCTCATTTTCAAATCCTTATCATTAGTATTAAAACTGAATTTATAATTATTCGATCGTTTATGTAAGACAATATCAACATTTTTGTATGTCTTATTTGAAAAAGTAAAATACTCTAATTGTGCAAATAAACTTGAATTCATAGTTTTAGCATTAGATCCAGATCCCTCAAATATCAATCTTCCAACGCTTCTTCCTGCTCTTGAATCATTTATTATTTTACCCAAATGAAAATCATCAAAATCAACTTTCCCATGATACTGAATTTTTTTAGTATTCAACAAGTTCATTACGCTAATATCAAGATCTATATTTCCCAGTTGATTAATTATCTCTCCTGAAATTAGCATTTCACCTTTATTTCCTTGGATGCTGCCAGCAAATTGAAGTGGTCCATGATTGTATCCTCTGAAATAGCTTTTTAAATCTTCTTGAACCCAGTAAGAATCAATGAGTTCTAATGTAAAAAGCGCGGAATCTATCCCAGCCATCCCATTAATTCTGCCACGAGCGTTAAACATACTCCCTGTTTCCAATTTCCCTGAGAGACTTGATATTTGAAGGTCTCTCAAATAACCTTTCATCTGCAATTCCAAAGAAATTATTCTATCATTATTTAAAAATTTATTTTGATTAAAATTTTTGGTATCTATTGTAGCGGGGCACAAAATTATATTTACAAATAAATTATCCCTCTTGAACTCTACCCAA
Organism: uncultured Marinoscillum sp.; assembly: GCA_902605755.1. Lineage (GTDB taxonomy): Bacteria > Bacteroidota > Bacteroidia > Cytophagales > Cyclobacteriaceae > UBA4465. The sequence continues at coordinate 54,244 of CACLDR010000002.1, forward strand.
TCTCCAGAGGTTAAACTCAAATTGATTTCACTTTTGATCTCTGTTTCTCCCCATTTTAAATACATTTCACGAAGTTCTATTTGATCTCTTGTAATACCAAAAGTTCCCTTTAAATCAGAGATTTCAGTATTAAGAAAAATAGATGAATCAGCTTTTAAAGAATCTAAATGAAAGCCTATACTATCCGTAGACGCCATAATATCTATCAGCTTCATATGACTTATATTTAAGTTTAAGGAAGACGAAACCAGCATCGGATCATTTAAAGAATAATCCTTCATAGTAATCTGTAGGTCTTTAAACATCATACTTCCGATATGCACCAAAGGATTACTTTGAACAACCTTATCATCAGACTTAAGGGCCATCAGGAAGTTTTGAAAATTAAAAAGATCAGATTCCTCATATTTCATGAGATTAACCCTCATTTTATCAATAAAAATATACTCCAAACTGATAGATCTCTGTCGAAATATACTACTTAGATCAAAATCCATCTCCACATCTTCGAAAACCACCATAGGATTTTTATTTAAATCAAAAACCTGAATCTGAGAGATATGCGATCGATCCAACCAATTAATAGTTACAGATTCAATTTTTATAGAATAGCGAGTCTTTTCGGACAAATCAGCCACAAACGATTTCACTAAATTTTCTTGTACATTTAAAAACTGCGTAAATAGAGCTAAAGTCATCAAAATGAATGATAAGAAACCCAAAGTATACAACAAATATCTTAGAGAGGATCTAGCTATATTTGTAAAATTATTGTTCGAACTCAATTATGTGTATTTAAATGAAAATTATCATACTTGGCATTGAATCTTCATGTGATGAAACATCTGCCTCTATATGCATTGATGGCAAAGTAATGAATAATATTATCGCTACGCAATCAATACATGAAGAATACGGAGGAGTGGTACCTGAATTGGCCTCCCGAGCACATCAAAAAAACATAGTCTTGGTAGTGGAATCAGCACTAAAAGCTGCAAAGGTTGAATTTTCTGACTTAAGTGCCATTGCCGTAACTCAAGGACCAGGCTTGTTAGGGGCGCTCATAGTAGGTTATTCTTATGCAAAAAGTTTAGCTTTTGCATTAAATATTCCGATTATTAACGTCCACCATATGAAATCACACATACTAGCTCATTTTATTGAAACACCAATCCCCAAATTCCCCTTTCTATGTCTAACTATAAGTGGTGGTCATACCCAAATCGTAAAGGTCAATAGCACCATTAAAATGAATGTTTTAGGAAGTACAAAAGATGATGCTGTTGGTGAAGCATTTGATAAAGGAGCCAAATTAATGGGATTTCCCTATCCGGGTGGACCGCAAATTGAAAAATATGCGATATCAGGTAATCCTGATAAATTTCTATTTGCAGAATCTCAAATAACTGATTTGAATTTTTCATTTAGTGGAATAAAAACTTCATTATTATATTTCCTTCGGGATCATTTGAAACATTCCCCTGATTTCATTAACAAGAACCGAGAAGATATTTGTGCGAGTTATCAAAAACATCTAATTTCAATGCTAACCAAAAAATTAATCCTTGCTGCACAAAAAACCGGTATAAAAGAAATTGCCATTGCAGGAGGAGTGGCAGCAAATAAGGAGTTAAGAATCCAGATAAAGCAACTTAGTCACAAGTATCAATGGAATAATTACATACCTAGATTTGAGTATTGTACTGACAATGGGGCAATGGTTGCAATGTCAGGCTATATTTATTTTAAAAACAAATCTTTTGGCCATTTGACAGATACTCCACAACCTAGAATGAGCTTTGAAAATGAAAAATAAAACAACTAGATTTTCGAATAATGTTTCGTTTAGCAACAAAAAAGCATTCTTTAATTATGTTCTCATTGAAAGATTGGAGGTTGGTATTGAGTTGAAAGGAAGTGAAATAAAATCAATAAGGGAAGGTCAAGTTTCACTACAAGAAGCCCATTGTTTAGTCCTTGGTAGAGAAATTTTTGTGCGATCTATGAATATTGCAATTTATAAGGAAAGCTCAATTTATAATCATGATCCCATCCGGGAAAGAAAATTATTATTGAAAAAAAAGGAAATTGAACGATTTAGGTCTAAATCAGAGGAAAAAGGATTGACCATTATACCAACAAAATTATATATCACCAAAAGAGGTATCGCCAAAATGGAAATTGCCTTGGCAAAAGGAAAAAAACTATTTGATAAACGGGAAATTATGAAGAAAAAAGATCATGACCGTGAATTAAAACCAATAAAGCTCATTTGATTTTGGGGGTACTAGTATTAAATCAAGACTTCACTCCACTGGCCCTTTGTCATGTGAATCGTGCCTTTCTTCTAATTTTTAATGCGAAGGCCGAACTCATCAGAGAGTCAAAAAGTCATGTCTTAAGAAGTATTAGCAAAAACTATCCCTACCCTTCCGTTATAAAACTAAATAGATATATCAGCTTACCTTATCGAAATGTTATCTTAAACCGTCATAATATCTTTAAAAGAGATCAAAATCAATGTCAATACTGCGGAAAAACGCGAGAATTGACACTAGATCATCTAATTCCCAGATCAAAGGGAGGCAAATTTGTTTGGACAAATCTAGTTACTGCATGTCTTTCTTGTAATGCCAAAAAAGGGGATAAACTCATAAGTGAGACTGATTTAGTGCTAAATAAAACTCCCATCAAACCTTCCTTTATTATGTTTTTGAAAAAAATTAGCCACAAACAAATACACGAATGGGAACCCTTTTTAGGGCCAATATCGCGCAATGAGCATTAATAAAAACGCATTATCAGCACCTATTTTTTATATAAATACCTTTGAATTTTATTCAGCCACTCTTTTTATTGTACTATACAAAATTTTAAGTGCATTAGCCTTCCTAAGCTCTTGTTGAACATCTGAAATAATGCCCATTTTAACATCTACATCCACTTTCATAGACATCGTAATTTGATCTCGTTCTACTTCGTCCAATTTATCTTTCTCCGTGTTCACAAAACCAACAATGTCGTCTTCAGTAATGAATACATCATTAATTTGTATTTTAGGCTCCGAACCGTAAAGCACGACGTTTTTAGGCTCACCTACATAAATATAGCTTACTAAAGATTTTCTTTCTATTTTCGTCAGCTGGGTGGCTCGTGGAATTTGTTGCTTAACCATGATATCAGTCTCTCTCATAACAGTAGTCACCATAAAAAAGAATAGCAACATAAAAATAATATCTGGCAATGCAGCGGTTGGAATATCCTGTGAGGTATTTGAATTCTTCTTAAATTTTGGCATATTTTATTTGATTTTAATCAGGCTCAGCGATAGATATAGCTCTTGGAATACCACTGCGCCCCCGATTATACATCTCTTTCTGCAAACTATTACTTCTATCAAGACCCAACCATTCTTCAGTTGTTATTCCAACACGAGAGGCATATACTTCGTTGTAAGCGGCATTCATCGCATCTAGAATACCCACATAGAGATCATAACTTGTACCTCTGGCTGATTTGAATGACACTATAGATTTAAGACTTGTAGGATCATCCGAAGACTCAGGATCCCTGCCATTAGCGTTCACAAAGGCCTTCATCTTTGGAGGTAAACTATTGTAAACTTCAATCCCTTCAGGTGTAGGCTTTCCAAAATTCAAAATAAATTTCTTGACATCCTCTTTTAACTCGTCCATACTACCCTCGAACGGTTCTCCCTCCACGAGCAGTTTGTCTTTTGAATTTGCTAATATGGTAAAGATATTCCTATCTGGAATTTTTATGTCTAACTGCTCTTGTAACGGATCTGGGGGAGGTGGTAACCTCAAAAGAATTCCTTTATCATTAGCAATCGTCGTTGTTACTAAAAAAAAGATCAAAAGCAGAAAAGCAATGTCTGCCATTGAACCCGAGCTAACCTCTGGAAGTTTTTTCTTTCCTCTGGACATATTAGCTAAATATTTTAGATATCTCTGTATATATGATCCCCGCAATGGCTAGAAAAAAGAAGGTGTAAGTGGTAATAATTCCTGCACCAACAATTCTAGAAGTTGATTCATCCACTCCTGCAGAACTCCCGTCTGCGAAGAAATAACTAAAAATAAATATAATCAACATTATACCAAAACCAATACCTGACTTCAGTAATGTTTTGGGATCTCCAAATGACTGATAAAGTGGAATTATTACAGCAGCCAAAGTACACAAACCAATTAAAGCATAACTACTTATTAATCCAATATCTATAAAATCCATATATTTTATTTTTTTTAGTTTACTTACCTGCATTATGTCTCACCAACATATCGACTAAAGTGATCGAAGCGTCCTCCATGCTGTTCACTAAAGAATCGACCTTTGAAACTAAATAGTTATAAAACAACTGCAAAATCACCGCCACTATTAACCCTCCAACAGTTGTTAATAATGCTACTTTAATACCTCCCGCAACCAACGATGGAGATACATCCCCTGCTGCGGCAATGGCATCGAAGGCATCAATCATACCTATAACTGTTCCCATAAATCCTAACATTGGCGCTAAAGAGATAAATAATGAAATCCAAACCATTCCTTTTTCAAGTTTGCCCATTTCAACCGAACCATAAGCTATAATAGATTTTTCAACCATTTCCACTCCTTCAGACATTCTCATCAAACCTTGCACAAAAATGGAAGCAACAGGTCCATTTGTATTTCTACAAACGTCCTTTGCCGCCTCAACTCCACCTGAGTTCAGAGCTTTGTCGACTTTAGAAAGCAATTTAGAAACATTTGTCGTTGCTAAATTCAAATGAATAATCCGCTCAATAGAAATGGCTAAGCCTAAGATTAAACATATCAAAACGATACCCATGAATTCGGGGCCTCCATCGATAAATTGTTGTTTAATCACTTGGTGAAAACTTACTTCTTCCTCCTCAACAACAGCTATCTCATCAACTTTTTTTTCTTCTATCAAGGAATCAGAAGAAACAAAAGATAGGGAGTCCTCTAGTGTAACCGTTTCACTAGTGTCAGTCTCATCTTGAGCGTAAACAGACACTGGTGCATTGGCGTAATAGCCCGCAAAAATAAAATAAGTTAAAATTTTTTTCATAATCAGTCAAATATTCACAGTTAATAACACTTTTTTTATACCAAATTTAATAGCGGAGAGGAAGGGATTCGAACCCCCGATACCCGTAAGGATATACACGCTTTCCAAGCGTGCGCCTTCAGCCACTCGGCCACCTCTCCTTTTGGATATCACTCTTCTTTAAGCTTAAAATCTCAACAAATAAATTAAGAAAAAATACCTTATCCAAATTTAGATTTATTTATCTGCCCTTTCGTTAACCCATTTCACCATTCATGGGACTTGCCAGTGAACTTTTAACTATTTCATGAGATTTTTTAGTTCCCAATAATAACATTAATTTGGCCATGACAGATTCTGTAGTAATATTTCCTCCACTCATGATTCCAACTTCCGAGAGTTTTTTACCGGTTTCGTACCTCCCCTGAATTATCTCGCCACCACTGCATTGACTCACGTTCAAAATGATGATCTGTTTTTCGACTGCTTTTTTTAGGCATTCGATGAACCAGGATTCGCTCGGTATATTTCCAGAGCCAAAGATTTCAAGGATCAGCCCATTTAGGTTTTTAATACCCAAAATACTTGTAATAACTTCTTTATTAATACCAGGAAATATCTTCAAGACAGCCACATTATCATCAAAATCTTTATGCAAACGAAGGGACACCAAGCCATTTGGTATCGGCAATGCAGCCTCATTATAGCTTATATCAATTCCAGATTCAGCACGTGGTGGATAATTTTGAAAATCAAAAGCAGCAAAGGTACTACTTCGCATTTTCTGTGATCTGTTACCCCTAAATAACCCTTGATTAAAAAAAATACAAACCTCCTTAATTAAAGGCCTTCCATTTCATTAATTTGCAGCAATTTCAATGGAAGTAATTAAATTTTCTTATGCATCAGATATTAATTTTCCTATCGGAATTTGAGATCCCGTTAAAATAATAGACTTTGCTAGTCCCTCTCGCATGAAGCTCAAGGCAGAAGCAGAATAAGCCATCGTATCTGTTCCACGGAGTATTACAAACCCATCATATTGATCATAATTTTCGTAAATAATATATCCTAGTACTTGCCAAACTTCAATACTTACATTAGATGAATCAATAGGTTTTGGAAAAGATATTACTATCAATTCTGCTTCTCTTTTTTTGGATGACTCAGGTATGTGTTCCATTACTTTCACAAAATTAAAAGGTACTAAACTTCCAAATGCATCTTCCACCATACCACCCGTACCTCCCGTGTATTTGGTGATTATGGCAAGTTGTCTAGAAACGGCATATTTGCTTCTAATTTTAATAATTTTATAATTCATGATAATTGAAATAAGGTCTTTGCATGCTTAGTAGTCATTTGAGAAATCTCTTCTATGCTCATACCTAGACATAAGGATAATTCACGCACTATATGCGTTAAATAGGAAGGCTCATTTCTCTTTCCTCTATGAGGTTTTGGAGCTAAAAAGGGACTGTCTGTCTCCAAGATAATTTGATCAATTCCAATCTCAGACATTAACTTATTCAAACCTCCATTTTTAAAGGTTAGTACACCTCCAATACCCAAATAAAATCCTAAACTTTTAATTTCTTTCGCTTGGGAAATGGAACCAGAAAAACAATGAAAAACTCCCTTTAGACCCTTAATTGCGTAAGGTCTTATTAAATCTATGGTCTCAGCTATTGATGATCTACTGTGAATTACAATAGGTATGTCATATTCCAAAGCCCATTGAGACTGTTGAAGAAATGCTTTTTGCTGCTCCGGCCAAAAAGATTGATCCCAATATAAATCAGTCCCTATCTCACCAATTGCAATAAATTTTCTCTTTTTCAACCAATAGGATACCTCAGCCAATTCATTTTCATAATTGTAATTGACTGAACAAGGATGTAATCCTATCATCGGTAAACAAAAATTGGGATAACTGGTTTCAATCGTAAGCATTGGTTTAATACTTTGACTGTCAATATTTGGCATAAGAATTTTCTCAATGCCAACTTCTTTGGCACGAAGAATAACTTGATTAACATCTTTTTGAAAGTCTTTTGAATACAAATGAGCATGAGTTTCAATCAGCATGATTCGATTAATGTTTAGTTTTTTTTCAAATTTATAGCCTCGAGCATAGGAAAAATCCAAAATTTTAGTTTGTCGCATTTAAGCATTGCGAATTTACCATAAATCGGTGGTAATAATTTAAAGTAATATGTTTGTGTAATCAACTTGGCTAAATTCTTAATAGTAAAAATTTTTCTAATATTTAAAAATATAGCTTCGATCCTAGAGATACTTATATGTTTGATTACCAATAAGAATACCTCACCGTATCAGCCGCTCCGCGTATTTATATTTTTTCATCTATTTTATGATTAAAAACTTGCATATGCCACAAGGTTGTTTAGACCATCCTTCCAAAGGGTGTTACTTTTTAATTTGGAGTAAAATCAAGAGTCAGTTAGATAACTTTATCAAAAATTTTCCGAAATCAATTTAGTTCAGGTGTTGAATTTTAAATAAATAACCCAAAAATTAAAAATGTTACTTAAGCAAACAAAAATTAACTTATCACGCTCTTCGCACGTGAATAATAATCATTATCAAGCGGAATTATGCTCATATAATCCTTTTTTACTCGCAAGAAATCGATATTTTGAAAAGCTTTCGTCTAATAAAACATGATTTTCAAGTTCTTTATCAACTCCATCATAAATCCTAATCCAACCCTTTTGATAAAGTTTACGAAGCTCATTTACCAGAAACTCCTTATCGAAATCGAGTTGTGTTAAAAGCTCATTAAAAGAAATAACAAAATAAAGTTCATCTATAATCTCAAATTCAATATTTGTCATCTGTTACAAACCTAAAAATATTTATCACATATAATGATAACCTATAAATACAGTTTAAATCTAATATGAAATCATTATTAAACCTGAATTCAAACAATGTACTTTTCCTTGAAGTAATGTTAAAAAAATCACTAAGAGAATTCAATTGATTTTTTAGTATGTCATGAATCCTCTTTATTTGTAACAATGGGGATTGAAAATAAAATAGAAACAAGCAAGATAATTTTAGGATTAGATCCAGGGACCAGTGTCATGGGATATGGATTAATTATTGTTCAAAAGCAGAAAATCAAATTATTACAATTTGGCGTTCTTCATCTCAAAAAATATATAGGACATGAATTAAAATTAAAAAAAATATATGATAGGGTAAATCAAATCATTGAAGATTTCATGCCGGATGAAGTCGCTCTTGAAGCTCCTTTTTTTGGAAAAAATGTGCAGTCAATGCTCAAATTGGGAAGAGCTCAAGGAGTAGCAATGGCTGCTGCTCTTTCGCATGGAATACCCATCAATGAATATGCACCAAAAAAAGTAAAGCAATCAGTGACTGGAAATGGTAATGCTTCCAAAGAACAAGTAGCAGCAATGGTTCAAAACTTGCTCAATTTTAAGAAAACTAATTATTTATTGGATGCAACAGACGCCTTAGCAGTCGCTTTTTGTCACCATATGCAAGGGAATACAAATAGGAAAAAAACTCATGGCTGGAGTACTTTTTTAAGTGATAATCCCAAAAGAATTAAATCCTAATACAAACCAATTATTTTTTTTGAAATGGCCTCTAATTCTTTTTTAGACGGAGATAATTTCAATCTATTGAAATCAATATCTTCCATCGAATTAAGTGGAATTAAATGGATATGGGCATGAGGTACTTCCAAGCCAATAACACTGATGCCGATTCGCAAGCAAGGAACAGCTAATTTCAGCGACTTAGCCACTTTTTTAGCGAAAATGTGAAGTGCTCCTAATTCATCATCCTCCAGATCGTAAATATAGTCAACCTCTTTTTTAGGGATGACCAATACGTGACCCATAACCAATGGATTAATGTCTAGGAAGGCTAAATGTTGATCATCTTCAGCTACTATGTAAGCTGGAATTTCATACCTTGCGATTTGACCAAATACCGACGTCATATCAGTCGTAACTTATTTCTAAAATCTTAAATTTCACTTCTCCCGCTGGCACATTCATTACGGCCAAATCTCCTTTTTTCTTTCCCAACAACCCTTTACCAATTGGCGATTTGACAGAAATTTTACCAAATGCTAAATTCGCCTCCTCTTCCGCAACCAATTGATACTTAACTTCAGTATTGGTTTTCAAATTCTTGATTCTCACAAAACTTAAAATACCAACCTTGGAGGTATCTATGGCGTTGATATCCAACACACGTGCATCCCCTACTATGGCTTCTAGTTGCTTTATTCTGTGTTCTAAGTGTCCTTGAGCATCTTTGGCAGCATCATATTCAGCATTTTCACTCAAATCACCCTTATCTCTAGCCTCGGCTATTTGCTTCGCCATATCAGCACGTCCTTTGGTCTGAAGATCTCTTAATTCATCTTTGATTTTTTGCAAGCCGTCCTTTGAGAAATAGTTAACTGACATATTTAAAAATGTTTATTGAAAACACTCTAAAAAAAAAACGGTCATGGACCGCCTTGTTCTGCTTTAGGATTCTTGAGCAAATATAAATAAAATCAGCCATTATTGTTAAAATTTAATTTTCGAAATTTTTTTTGCTAGAACATAATTAATTCTTTCATAAGACTCAAAAGTCCATCCCGCCACATGAGGAGAAAAAAGGGTATGCTGATGCTCAAAAAGATTTTGATAGATACTTTGCTCCTCTGGAGTCAATGCATTTAGCTTTTCATTTTCTAATACATCCAACGCTACTCCACTCAAATTTCCCTCAAATAGAATTTTACTTAATCCCTTGAGAGACAAAACTTCGCCCCTAGCCATGTTGATTATGTATTTAAGGCTCTTGAAAGAACTCAAAAACTTATAATTAAACAAATTAGATGTTTCAAAAGTCAAAGGGATGTGGATACTCAAAATTTCAGTCATTTGCTTAAAATTATTGAGATTAACTTCTTTTACATAGTTGAGATGCGATGTGTAGTCCTTTTTATACTTATCAAAGGCAATCATCTTACAATCGAAACCCCTTAATTTCTCGGCAAAAGCACTTCCCATGAACCCAAAACCGAATATTCCTACTACTTTATTTTTTAGTTCATGACCTCTGTTAGATTCTCTATCCCAACAATAGGAACGCACTTCTTTGTCACCTATCCTCAATTTCTTTAATAAGTTCAGTAGCATTCCAACCCCATGTTCACCTACTGCATCCCTATTACCCTCGGGTGTATTGATTAATTTAATCTTTTTTTCGGCCAATAAATTTACATCAATATTATCCACGCCTGCACCAGCCCTTCCTACAAATTTCAAATTTGCCGCCTTTTGGATCAATTCCTGATCAACTACAGTCTTGCTCCTAATTATTAAACCTACATAATCTGGCAAAATTTGTATTATCTCCCTCCGTGTAATTTTTGGCCGATAAAAGCACTCAAAACCAATGCTAAATAATACTTTATGAATTGATTTATGCATTTGATCGACCACTAAGACTTTTTGACCCAAAGGCATCATAGATGATATAAAAAAACAGCAATAGAAAAATAAACCGTAAGCCCCAAAAGATCATTTGCCGTTGTAATAAAGGGACCAGAAGCAACAGCTGGATTAACTCCAAGTCGGTGTAGCAATAATGGTGTTATAGTCCCCATAAATGAGGATAATAGAACAACATTGAGCAAAGCTATGGAGGCAGTAACAGCCAGCAATTGATCTTTGAACAGCAGTAATATAGCACCAAAGACCATTAAAGAAAGAATACTCCCATTTACTGTAGCCACATAAAACATCTTTAATAAGCGATTTGCTAAAGTATCGTTGAATCCATTTTTGCCAGCTAAACTTTGGATCACGATGGCCGATGATTGAATTCCTACATTACCTCCAGTGGCCATAATTAAAGGGATAAATAAAGAGAGTCGAGCAATTACATTAAGCGTTCCTGAATAATAATCAGCTATTTGCGCTGCAATTAATCCCCCCGTCATACCTATCACTAACCATGGCAGTCGCGCCTTGGAAATGACCCAAACACCATCGTCTTCCTCTACACCTGAAGTTACCCCAGACATTAGTTGTCTTTCTTCTTCCGCCGATTCAGTAATCACATCCAACACATCGTCAATGGTAATACGGCCTACAAGCTTTCCTCTGACATTAACTACAGGAACCGCATCTAAATCATATTTTTGCATGATATTAGCTACTTCTTGCCCATCAAGAAATGTACCCACAGAGATAATGTTTTCTTCAAATATCTCAGCTACTTTCTTATCATCTTCAGCCAAAAGTATCCGTTTCAAACTTACCCTCCCTTTCAATCTATCCTGTTGATCTACCACATAAACTGAATATATTTTTTCAATATTTTCTGCTTGAATTTTTATTTGTTCAATGCATCTTTTCACGCTCCAATTCTCCCTCGCCTTAACCAATTCTTTGGCCATGAGTCCGCCAGCTACATCCTCATCGTAACGCATCAGATCTAAAAGGTGGCCTACTTTCTCTTCATTATTGATCTGCTCTAAAATTTCCTCACGACGCTGAAAGGACATTTTGTTTAATATATCTGCGCCATCATCTGAATCCAGTATCTCAATGAAATAGGCCAGCTCGTTAATGGTAAAATATTCCATAAACTCTACACGAAAATCTTCCTCTAATTCTACCAAAATATCTGCAGCAATATCTGGTGAAAGTATATCAAATACATATTTGCTATACTCTATCCCTATCTCTGTAAGTATTTCACAAATATCCGCAGATCTTACTCCATCTAAAGAATTTCGAATATATACAGCATCTCGATCATTTAAAGCGAACTTAAAACGATCAAGAAATTCTTTCGAAAACTCAAATTCCATTATTTTTTTTCCCATTTCCCCTCGATTTTCCCTGTCAAATCAATAAAATCTTGAACAGATAACTGCTCAGCGCGTTTGTCAAAAACTTTGTTGGCCGTCAAGACATCGGATAAATTTAGCTCTTTTAATGCGTTTCGCAAGGTTTTTCGCCGCTTACCAAATCCGGCTTTAACCACATTTTTCAACATTTTTGCATCAAAATCCAAACGATTGTTTCTAACCATCTTGATTACTGCTGAATTGACTTTAGGCGGGGGATCAAAAACCAATGGATCTACGGAAAATAAATATTTGATGTCATAAAATGTTTGTAACAGCACACTCAAAATACCATAAACCTTATTTCCATGTTTGGATACAATCCGTTCTGCAACCTCTTTTTGAATCATACACACAACCTCCTCAATTCGATCACGATACTTAAAAACTTGGAAAAATATTTGAGAAGAGATGTTATATGGGAAATTTCCTATGACTCGAATGGGAGTTTGATACTCCAATAAATTTTCTTTCAAAAAATCTTTTAATTGAAATTTCTCTTCATGTTTAGGGTACTTTTCTTTAAGGTAATTAATGGAAGCCTCGTCAAGATCAAATGTAATCAAGTGATTAATTTCTAACAAATGCTGCGTCAGCACCCCCATACCAGGTCCAACTTCTAGAAGACTTCCCGATCCTTTTCCTATCGCTGCCACAATGTCTAGGGCAATATTCTCATCTTTCAGGAAATGCTGACCTAAATGTTTTTTTGGTTTTAATTTTCTCAAGGTAATGGCTAAAAAAATGTAATTTTGTCTGACCTATTTCAATATCAATGGACTACACTAATTTAAGTAGCAAATTTATACCAATCATCGGGATAACCATTGGAGATCTCAACGGAATTGGTATGGAAGTCATACTTAAAAGCTTAGAAAATATTTCTCTTTTTTCAAAATTCACGCCAGTTCTTTATGCTTCAGTAGAGGTAATTAATTATTATTTAAAGTTACTAAAAAAGTCTCATTTAAATTTTCATATCATCTCAGAAGCTCAACAAGCCATTCCTCTCAAAATAAATGTCATACCAGTTTGGAGAGAATCCGTTATTATCACACCAGGCAGACCAAATTTCGCCGGAGGTGAATATGCCAAAAAATCTCTAGAAGCAGCCGTTGCTGATTTAAAATCTAAATCGATCAATGGTCTGGTTACTGCACCTCTCAGCAAGGAAATATTAAATAAACAAGGGTTTTTTTTTCCAGGTCATACCGAATTCCTCGCAGCCGAATTCCAAGTCAATGAAAATCTAATGTTGATGGTAAATGATAAGATACGTGTGGCTGTTGCTACAGGGCATATTTCCATAGCAAAGGTGTCAGCGAGACTTTCGATAGCACTAATCTCAGAGAAGCTAGAAATTCTTATAGATTCCTTAAGGACTGATTTTAAAATTAAAACCCCAAAGGTGGCAGTGATGGGATTGAATCCTCACGCGGGTGAAAATGGTATGTTTGGTAACGAAGAAAATCATATCATCAATAAAGTTGTTGATCAATTCAATTCCAATAAATATTTCGTCAAGGGACCCTTTCCTGCTGATGGTTTTTTTGGAAGTATTGAATATTTAAAATTTGATGGTATCTTAACTATGTATCATGACCAAGGTCTTATCCCCTTTAAGATAATATCAAAAGGTTCAGGCGTTAATTTTACAGCGGGACTACCAGTGGTTAGAACTTCACCTGCTCATGGTACTGCTTTTGATTTAGCCGGTAAAAATATAGCTAATCCAAGTTCTATGACCAATGCATTACTCCTGGCAAGTACATTAGCCAGAAATAAAGATCATTAATTCACATTTCTAATGAGGATTTCATTGGGAATATCGGGGTGTTATACTTAAATTTGCGGTTCTTGAAAAATTAGTTAAGTGAAAAATAGTATTTTAAAGTCTTTTGAGATCAATTTAACGCGGCTTGAAAATGGGATACATCATTTTCAATTTGAATTGGTACCCGATTTCTTCAAAACTTTCGAAAATAATTTAGTGAAAGAAGGATTTGGCAGTGCTTCAATGTCAATGGATAAATCTGAAGCTATAATTATTTTAAATTTTATGATTAAAGTTAATGTTCTCTTAGACTGTGATCTTTCACTAGATAGTTATTTAGAGTCATTAATTTGTGAAAAAAGACATATTGTTAAATTTGGATTAACTAATGAAGAACTAAGCGATGAGATAAGTGTTATTGAGATGGGGACGCAAGCGTTAGATGTGTCAAACTATATTTACGATTATGTATCGCTAGAAATCCCAATGAAAAAAGTACATCCTAGATTAAGAGATCAAGAGAGAGCTGAATTAGTTTATAAGGACAAAACTCCTTCCTTAAATGACCAACCACAGGAAAATTCTGTGGATCCAAGGTGGGAGGCACTAAAAAAAATTAAATTTTAATTTATCAATCGATAGACAATGGCGCATCCAAAACGAAAAATTTCGAAAACAAGACGAGATAAGAGAAGGACTCATGTAAAAGCTTCTCCGAAAAATTACATGATCTGTCCAACTACAGGTGAGGCCCATTTACCACACCATGCCTTTTGGAACGAGGGTAAGCTTTATTATAAAGGAAAGGTAGTGATTGAAAAAGAAGTTTTAGTGTAAAAACTTTCTGATCTGATTTTCAATTATATAATAATCCAGAACGCAGATCCATCAATATGTCAAAAGTTACGGCTGCAATTACCGGTATCAACGGATACGTCCCCGAATATATCCTTACCAATGATGAATTGGCTACTATGGTCGACACCAATGACGAATGGATAGTTAGTAGAACAGGGATCAAAGAAAGGCGTATTCTTAAGGGTACTGGAAAAGGGGTCTCGATCATGGCCGTCAAAGCTGTTAGGGGACTTTTAAATAAAACTAATACAAACCCTGAAGAAATTGATGGAATCATTTGTGCTACCATAACACCTGACTTAACCTTTCCTGCTACTGCCAATCTCATTGCTAAGGAGATAGGTGCAAAACACGCATTTGGTTTTGATCTTTCTGCTGCATGTTCTGGTTTTTTATTTGCCTTAAGCACTGGCGCTAAATTTATTGAAACTGGTTCACACAAGAAAATTATAGTCATTGGTGCCGATAAGATGTCATCAATTTTAGATTATCAAGACCGTACTACTTGTATTATATTTGGTGATGGGGCTGGAGCTGCCCTTCTTGAAGCTAATCACGAGGGATTAGGTATCAGAGATGCTATTTTAAAATCTGATGGCTCAGGAGAACAATATCTAAATATAAAGGCAGGAGGAAGTAGATATCCTCCAAGTTTTGAAACCATCCAAAACAAGGAGCACTATGTATATCAAGAGGGATCTTCTGTTTTTAAATTTGCGGTAACGAAAATGGCTCATGTCGCCAAAGAAATCATGGATAAAAATGATTTAAAGGGTTCTGATATTGCTTGGTTGGTTCCCCATCAGGCCAACAAAAGAATCATTGATGCCACAGCCAAACTCATGCAGGTGCCAGATAATAAAATCATGATGAACATATCAAAATACGGAAATACAACAGGAGGTACTATACCTTTATGTCTGTGGGACTACGAATCGCAATTAAATAAAGGTGATAATCTCATTTTAGCTGCCTTCGGAGGTGGATTTACATGGGCCTCTATTTATGTTAAATGGGCTTACAACCCAAAAAATTAGAGAAATATGGCAACTACTGCTGATATTAAAAATGGCTTAATAATTGAATACAATAATGATTTATTCTCAATTGTTGAATTTCAACATGTCAAGCCCGGTAAAGGACCTGCCTTTGTAAGAACAAAATTGAAAAGCTTATCCACCGGTCGTGTCATTGATAATACTTTTTCGGCAGGACATAAGATCACAACGGCACGAGTGGAACGACATAAGTACCAATATTTATATAAAGATGATATAGTATATCACTTCATGCACACAAAGACTTACGAACAAATTCCTATTGATATTAAATTAATCAATGCACCACAATTTCTAAAAGATGGAGAAGAAGTGGAGATACTAGTACATACCGAACAAGAAAAAATTTTAGGAGTTGAAATACCTCAGTATGTAAACCTTAAAATTGTTTATACAGAACCTGGATTAAAGGGGGATACTGCGACCAATGCGACTAAACAAGCTGAATTAGAAACTGGCGCCTTTATTCAAGTCCCCCTGTTTATTAATGAAAATGAAATAATAAAAGTGGATACAAAAAATGGATCCTACTCAGAAAGAGTCAAATAATTATCCTAGATTTAGCCTAAAAATAGAAACTGTGTAATACGAGACTAGAAACAAAGATGAAAGTAAAAGAAATCCGAGACCTTATCGACTATATAAAAAGTACGGGCCTTGAGGAAGTCAACATTGAAACCGAAACATTCAAAATAAAAATTAAGCGGTCCTCTGAAGTCGTCTCACAACCCCACTACTCACCACCCACAACTCTACCTCAATCGCTGCCCAAACAATCCATTGAACCTCTTAGTGAGGGAGCTGTATCTTCAAGCAAATTAACGGAAGATGAAAAATATATCACAATTAAGTCACCGATGATTGGTACCATATATATGGCCCCAAATCCTGAATCTCCGAACTTTTTAAAAGTGGGAGATGTCGTTAAGTCAGGAGATACTGTTTGTGTAATAGAAGCCATGAAACTTTTCAACGAAATAGAAGCGGAAATTTCAGGTACTGTTGTCAAAATATTGGCAGAAAACGCAAATCCCGTAGAATATGACCAACCTTTATTTTTAATAGACCCTTCATAAAGTAATCAACTGTGTTTCAGAAAATTCTAATTGCAAACCGAGGAGAAATTGCACTTCGAATAGTTCGAACTTGTAAAGAAATGGGCATCAACACTGTAGCCATCTATTCTACAGCAGATAAAGAAAGTTTACATGTGCGCTTTGCAGATGAGGCAGTATGTATTGGTGGAGCACCAAGTACAGACTCATATCTCAATATCCCAAATATTATTTCAGCTGCCGAAATAACCAATGCAGATGCTATCCATCCTGGATATGGATTTTTAGCTGAAAATGCTGAATTTTCTAGAGTTTGCGAAGAATATCAAATAAAATTCATTGGAGCAAGTGCCAATATGATTAATAATATGGGCGATAAGGCTACTGCCAAAGACACCATGAAGCGTGCGGGCGTACCTACGATTCCTGGATCAGATGGGATCATTCAATCGGTAAAAGAAGGTAAATTGATTGCCAAAGAAGTTGGATACCCCATCATGCTAAAAGCAACTGCCGGTGGTGGTGGACGCGGCATGCGATTGGTCAAAACAGAGCAAGAATTTCAAAATGCCTGGGACAGCGCACGGCAAGAGTCAGGTGCAGCTTTTGGAAATGATGACATTTATCTTGAGAAATTTATTGAGGAACCACGACATATTGAAATCCAAATCATTGGGGATGCTGCCGGAAGAGCCTGCCATCTCTCGGAAAGAGATTGCTCCATTCAAAGGAGACATCAAAAACTCTTAGAAGAAACTCCATCGCCTATTATCACAAAGGAACTTCGAAATAATATGGGAAAAGCTGCCATTAAAGGAGCAGAAGCCATTAAATATGAGGGAGCGGGTACAGTCGAATTTTTAGTCGATAAATATGGAAAATTTTACTTCATGGAAATGAATACCCGTATACAAGTAGAACACCCAATTACAGAAGAAGTCACCGATTATGACCTGATCAAAGAACAAATAAAAGTAGCAGCCGGAATTCATATATCAGGTAAAAATTATTCCCCTCAAATGCATTCAATTGAATGCAGAATCAATGCGGAAGATCCACGAAAAAACTTCAGACCGCATCCTGGTAAAATAACTAATTTACATTTCCCGGGAGGTCATGGAGTACGAGTAGACAGTCATGTATACGCTGGATATACCATACCACCACATTATGATTCTATGATTGCTAAACTCATTGTAACGGCACAAACTCGTGAAGAAGCATTGATAAAAATGAAAAGAGCTCTAGAGGAAATGGTCATCGAAGGTATTGAAACAACCATTCCGTTCCATTTGAAACTGATGGACGATGAACAATTTAAGTCAGGAAATTTCACTACTGCTTTTTTGGATACCTTTGATTTCAAATCAATTTAAATAAAAAACCAAAAATCTTCAACTGGTTTTTTGTCCCATTCGATAAAATGACATTCAATCTCAAACTTAGCTGAAGGTTCAGCAATAACTACAATAATTTGAGGTCTGTTAAGACGTTTAATTGAAGAAAAATGATGTATTTGGAAGTCAAATATGGTTTTACCGATTTTACGCTCATTATTACATACCCAATGTGTTTCTTTTTCATATTTTTTTAAGACCATTAAAAAATCTTTCCCATTACGACCTGCACCCCAAACCACTAAGGGCCGGGACAAATCTCTATCTAGCTCAAAAAAATATCGTAATTTCAAATCAAAATATCTGTTGTCCTTATATTCTTTCCAAGTTCTAGAAATACGATCCGCTCGATCTCTCCAATAATGGAGTATTTTATTAATTCCTACAATTTTATAACCCTTACGATAAAATCTAAAACATAAATCATAATCTTCCGGATAAACATCTGGATCAAAAGCTCCCACAGCACTAAAATCTTCTTTATGGATTAGCCAACAATGAGAAGGAATGACACATTCTTTATAGATCTGTTGATAATGTGTGCTTGTTTTAACTACTTGATTTAGCCATTGATCATATCGTTTAAAACCTGGCCCCACAGTCCCTTTTTCAACAAAATGTTCAACCCCGCCAGCCACCACAACTCCTTTTCCATGTAACATCCAAACATTCAGCATTGCTTCCAATTTATCCAATGGCATACGATCATCTGAATCCATTCGATTAATTAAAGTTCCACGACAATTTATATAACCTTCCTTTAATGCTGAATTAAGTCTTTGACCTGTGCTTTGAAAAATCCGAATCCTATTGTCTCGCTGTGCATATTCAGTTAACCTTTCCCATGAATCATCAGAGGAATGGTCATTGACCGCTATAAGTTCCCAATTTTCGTAAGTTTGCAATAATATAGAATCGAGGCACTCGATCAAATATGGACCGGTATCCTTTACTGCCATTATAATTGAAATAAGAGGTCTAAATACCATTGGATGTATCATACTTAAAAGAAAAATTAAAGTGACAATTATATTAAAAATGATCCCATCCTGACCATTTAATGAGTATGCCTAAATTTTGACTAATCTATAGTCCATAATTTTTTGATGGCTACTTTGCTCCTATATTTTTATCCTACAATCTTACCGTAATCATACCTTTCTCTTTTGATAAACAGTCGGATCTCAACGCATCTTGTCTTTTCGACATGCTCCAATTAATTATTTCAAAATCTACCCCCGATCTTTTCATGGATTATCAAGCCATAATCTATATTGAAAATATGAATTTCCAATCTGATGATCAAATTTTGATGATTAATGGACATAAGTGTAGTTAAAATCTTATTTGCTCATTTCATTCATCTCTTCAATTCAGTCAATAAATAAGTTTATAAAACTACATTCATTTCAACTTAAACTATAAGCTATTCTCCTTCGGTCAACTTGTCAGTAAAAAAATTTGGACCATTATTTGCCGTTAGGTGAGTATGGGAAATTCAAAGGTAACCTTAAGTCACGTTTTTAAAACTATCATTTGGCCAAGAAGAACCCCTATTCTAATTGGACTTTTTTTAATTTTTCTCAGTAGAATTTCTAGTTTAGTCCTGCCTGGTGCAAGTCAGTATTTAATGGATGATGTGATCATCAATAAAGATACTGAAATGCTTAAAAATTTGCTTTTATGTGTGATTTTAGCCATTATAATACAAGCAGTCACCTCTTTTTTACTGACTAAAATGTTGAGTATAGAAGCGCAACACCTCATTGCCAAACTCCGCGTTCAAGTCCAAAAAAAAGTAATGTATTTACCAACGCGTTTTTTTGATGACACAAAGTCTGGCGAATTGGTTTCGAGAATCATGTCTGATGTAGAAGGGGTACGCAATTTAGTAGGTACAGGCCTTGTTCAGCTTGTTGGAGGTGTATTGACGTCCTTTATATCTTTAGCCTTACTGATTAAAATAAGTCCTTTGATGACAATTTATGTATTAGTTCCTGTAGCTATTTTTGGAGTCATCTCATTAAAAGCCTTTGGATATATTCGACCAATTTTTCGGGAAAGAGGTAAAATCAATGCAGAGGTTACAGGTCGCCTGACTGAAACTTTGAATGGTATACGTGTAATCAAAGGATTTAATGCAGAAAAGCAAGAGATTAAAACTTTTGAAAAAGGAACTGAAAAATTATTCCTTAACGTTAAAAAAAGTTTGACTGCTACAAGCATTATTACCAGTTCAGCCACTTTTTTGCTAGGCCTCTCTAGTATAGGAATTATGGGTATTGGTGGATACATGATCATGAATGATGATCTTACTATTGGACAATTCTTATCCTTCACCTTATATTTAGGATTCATGATTGCGCCTATTATACAGATGAGTAATATTGGAAGTCAACTCACCGAGGCCTTTGCCGGCCTAGACAGAACTCAAGAGTTAATGAATATGAAATCCGAAGATAATGGAAACATTCGTACTCATTCAATTAAAATTATTGAAGGATATATTCAGTTCAACAACGTCGCCTTTGGGTATAATGAAGAAAAAAAAGTCCTCCATAATATCTCATTTGATGTAAAGCCAGGCTCAGTTACAGCTCTGGTTGGATCATCTGGATCCGGGAAATCAACTATCGCAGCGCTAGCAGCTAGTTTCATAGCTCCGAATTCGGGCACTATAACTGTTGATCAACATGACCTTGCACTTATATCCTTAGAAAACTTTAGGAGTCAATTGGGTGTAGTGCTTCAGGATGACTTTTTATTTGATGGCACTATCAAAGAAAATATTTTATTTCCTAAACCCAATTCAACAGATTTGGAAGTCAATTCCGCGGCCAATGCAGCTTATATTACCGAATTTACTGATCTATTTGAAGAGGGTTTGGAAACTGTAATAGGCGAACGCGGAGTAAAATTATCAGGAGGTCAAAGACAACGAATAGCTATTGCCCGAGCCATATTAGCTAATCCTAGAATATTGATTTTGGATGAAGCTACTTCTAATTTAGATACGGAAAGTGAATCTTACATTCAAAAAAGTCTTGAAAATCTTATGAATGGTAGAACTACCTTAGTCATTGCCCATAGGCTTAGTACAATAAGACGAGCAGATCAAATATTGGTAATTGAAGGCGGTTTAATTGCCGAAAAAGGAACGCACGAAGATTTAATTGACAAAAAAGGTCGATATTTCGAACTACATACTTACCAGGCAAGAATATGAAGCACTATATGTGCATCAATGGATATTTAATCTGATATTTTTTTATCAAAATTCCCAAAAACTAGGGAGATTATTAATTCTTAATGGTGCTTTTAACCATATCTACAGGTCCTAATTTTTGATTATCTATGAGCTTTTCCTTACCTTGAATAAGCTGTAATTCAACTGGTACAAAACCTAACTCTTTGGTCTTTTCCAAAGCTTTGTCAAAAAAGAACTTCGCCTCAACGAACTCGCCTCTTCCGAAACGATAAGCAGTTATTTTTTTCTTCAAGGGCACACCGGGAATCACAAAATAAGTGATAGCATTTACTGAATAGGAAGGTTTAAAATTTTTTAAAAAATTATTTATTCCTATCCTTAAATTGCTCGATAAATTATTAACTGCGTTACTAAATCCCATAATAATTAAAAAATTTTATCAAACTTATCATTTTGACTGATACGAACCAACCCATCTCAAAAAAAATATCGGAATATTACCTCCAAGTACTACTTCTGACTTTCTTAAACGCTCTAATTACATCCTTCTGACTTATCTGTCCGATGAGTTTCCCTTTGTATACTACTGGAAATCTTCTCAACTCCTTTTCTAGAAATAGTTGTGCAACTTCAAAAATATTCAAGTCCGGCGCGATATAAACTACCTCCTCGGTCATATAAGATGATATAGAGCCTGTATCAATGGGCATATTATGATACTTACCCCTAATGACTTCCTTCATACAATCGGATTCTGATATCATTCCAACAAGTTCGTTTTGATCATTAACGACAGGTGCTCCGGAGATTTTTTTACTTAACAATAGATTCATTGCATCAAAAATAGATTCATCTGGCTTGAATTTAATTAATCTGGTTGCCATATAATCTTTTACTAAAAGTTGTTGCTTATCAACTTTCTTCACCACTTCTATACCTCGATAACTCTTTACCATGATGACCAATTTTAAAAATCCGTATTGGAAAAAGTAGGCTAAATGAATGATTTATGCAAATAAATGAAGTAGAAATTATAATTCAAGAAATATAATTTTGTCGGCAAAAATGCAATTGGTTTGATAAGTACTACGAAATACTACCTTCAAATCGTGATAGTCATCAAAAATTCTCAGAATGCTCTGAATCTATTGAAAATCTAAGGTTACACGGTAAAACAATAATAGTACCCTTACTTTAAGAGAATTTTGATTATTTATTTAATTTTTTTTCTTATTCCTGCAATTATAATATTAGTTTTTAACATCCAAATTTGCTTATAATAAGACCAATTCCAATTTATCTAAAAATATCTTACTTGCTCAAAATAGATTAAGTGACAAATTAAATAATTATTCCTCCTCCATACACTTCATTTATTACTAACTCTGGTTGCTGATGGGCAAAATAAAAAAGGTAATTATTATCAACAGATATCGTTGTTTTTCAGAATCCATCTTTC
Source organism: uncultured Marinoscillum sp. (assembly GCA_902605755.1). Lineage (GTDB taxonomy): Bacteria > Bacteroidota > Bacteroidia > Cytophagales > Cyclobacteriaceae > UBA4465. The sequence continues at coordinate 77,049 of CACLDR010000002.1, forward strand.
TTTTTAAGTCCTTTAAGTTTTCCTCCTAATTTAGACTTAACCCCATCATTAATGACTTTATTAGTCTTTTCCTTGATATTTTTGGCCTTCTTATCAGCTTCTTCCATTAAAATAGACGTTTGCTTATCTAATTGTTCTTTAATTTTTTCCCCGGCTAATTCTTGTTGCTCTTTGAGTTTAATTTTTGCTTGCTCTTTGGCAAAACCTTTAATCTTTTTTTCACTAGACCCCTTTTTAACATTAGAAATTCCATCTAAACGAAATTGTGGGTCCTCATAACTTCCCTTGATCTTAATCTTCATCCTAACCTTTTCAGTTACCAGATCGTTCAAGCCTGTCACAGGAGCGATCATATTACCAGCAGCTACGCCCAAGTCACCTGTTTTAATTTCGGTCTCTATTGTATAATTCGTTTTAGATTTTACACCTGAGATGCCGCTTGATCCGTAAATGGTCGTTTCCCTCCCCAATAATTTGAAATCGAAAGGTTTAATAATTAAAGTTCCATCCTCAATTCTATACTCAAAATTAATATCTTGAAGTTTCAAAGTTTCTTTTTGATCACCTGTTATCTTATTCAATGCCGTCATGAATTTCGGATTATTGTAGGTAACCGATCTCAAATCTATGAGACCATGAGCAGATATGGATTCCAAATTTGGCATCATTAGCGAATCAAAAGCTCCAGAGGTAACCAATTCAGTCGAAAAAACTCCTGCTAAGTCCCTGGCGACGGGTGCCATTTCTTGAATAGTATTAAATGAGAAAAATACCTCCTTCGCAGACAAGGAATCTATCTTAAAATTAAAATTATACAGTGGCAGCTGGTTATTTGAATTATAAAATCCGCTCATCAAAAAATCTCCTTCCAAAAGATTAAACTCTAAATCATCTAACTGAGCGATTCCTTCACTAATGTTGACTTTACCATTCATATCCTTAAACTCCAAATTATCGTATAAAAGGCGTTCTATCTTAGTACTCAATACTATATCCATATTGCTAGGAATTCTGATTATTTGGAGTAATGAGGTATCCACCGCAGATTTTGTCTCCATAGTATCAGGCATGGATAAAAAAGGATTAAAATTTAATGTTTGAGCATTAAATTTTAATTTTCCATGCAATATTTCTGAAGGCTTTAATAAATGGCCGATAAAATTTTCTAAGGTACCTGTTATTTGGAGATCACTTTCACCAAATAGGACTTTGAACTGGTTCAAAGCAATTTGCTCATTATCAAAACGCAAATCTGCGTCAGGAATAATGATATCCAGTGGAAGTTTTTCATCCATCAAACTGAAATCGCTCACTAGTACATTCCCTTTCGTCGAAAGTTGCTGATACTTCTTCTCCTCAATCAAGAGCACATTACCCGCTGATTCAAAATTTCCAGAAATCAACCCTTCAAGGCGAACTCCCTCAATAGGTATTATCTTAAATATTTTGCCCAAATCAAGTCCCCCCCTAATATTAAAATCCCAAGTATAATTTGATAAATTTTCAAACCTCATGTGTGCCTGAAAATCTTGACCCTCGACATGCATTGAAAATTGAGGCATTGAAAAAGACATCAAATCTATATTAGCACCAGGTATGGATAGATCAGCTTTTAATTGAATCTCTTCGATCGGTGTAGGGTATTCTTTATAAACCAAATAGCCATTATGTATTATTGTATTAATTTTTACATTTGGGAAACGAAATTCATTGTAAGGGCCACTTACATTACCAAATATTTTTACATCACCTTCAACACTTGAATTATCCAAATAAGAAGAATAATCCCCCGGCAAAAGTGATAAAATAGATTTAATAGACATATCCATTGATTGAAATTCAATATCCATCATCATATCTGCATCTGACGGAAGCGTCACGTCTCCTTTCATACCTATGGACATTGCTCCCAACATAAATCTGTTTTCACTGAATGAATATTTGGAAGCTTTAAAATCCATCTTCATATTTAGAGCTCCATCCAATGTCTTTCCTTTGAGATAATTTATGCCTTCATAATTTAGACCTACCGAAGCTATGGATGTGTTGGTAATTAAATCGGATATTTCTTGTGAAAAATCTCCGGATCCGGTGTGATCAATACCAAGAAGTTCAGTATAAATTCCGATTGAAAGGTCATCATAGGTAAAATTTCCATTAATAATTTGCCATTTTTTTATCGCTAAACTAAAGGCTGCCTCTTGAGGAGAGGTTTCCAAAGGTGTTTTATCGACTGTTTCTTTAAAAATATTATAATTACTTTGCCCATTAGGTAGAGATAGAATCTTTATATTAGGTGCCTTAAATAGAATTTTATTAATTATTATCTGTTCTCCAAATATGACTGATAGAAGATCAAGAGTGATTTCAAAAGAAGAAACTTGAATCAGGGTATCAGATGCAAAAGTATCCACACCGGATACCCCAAAATCCTTCATTGAAAAAGTAAAATTTGGAAAATTTTCAAATAACGAAAGGCTAAAACCCTCTTGATCATAAAAAAAATGTGCGTTCAATTGTGAATCAAGGGCATCATCAACCGCTTTTTTTGCGTCTTCCTTAAAAATTATAGGCACCACAATCAGAAGCCCAAGTAGACTCACGAACAATATGCCCAAAACGATTATAAACTTTTTCATAACACAATTGTTTTAAAATCAGAAAGTAATTGATACTAAATATAATTTTTTAATCACTCAATGATACTCTTGTTCCACATTGTTATTACACTTACATTCAATAAATTTTGTAACCAATGAACTTAATAATCATCTATTTATAAAAAATTAACATCTATTATTTCTAATCTCAATTGAAAATTGTTAAACTTTACTTCCTGTTAAAAACAAAGTCAGCTTTAAGCAATTTTAAATCAATCATATTTTTTAATTAACAATTATCAATGAAAAAAATATCAAAAAAAATCATTACCATCTTTTCAATTTCAGGAATTATGGTTTTTTATGCCTGTAACGAAAACGAAATAATACCTGTTATACCAGAACTCAATATTTCCATTTCAGCAACAACCTCTGATGGAGTCACTTTGATAAATGGTGGAGAAGTTAATCTATCGGATACCTTCTCAATTATTGTCTCCATTTCTGCTGAATTAGGCTTCAATACTCTAAACGTAAGTGGTAATGTAACTAGTACGGTAAATAGAAACGATCTAAATTTAGCCACTGGTACTAAAAATGTAGATATCACATTTAACATTAATAGTGGTTCTTTGGGAGAAGGCAATATTGATTTCCAAGCTGTTGATGAAGAGGGTAATACAGCTACTACTTCTTTTTCTTTTGTCGTTGTTTCTCCTAAAGCCAAAATTCAAACTGCAGTGATCTTGTATGCTCCTCTCGGAGATTTGAGTTCTGAAACCTTTTATTCCATTTTAAATAATGAGACATACAGTCGAAATGAGGTAGAATCCACTGCAGATCCAATTTCAACAAGTATTGATTTTGGTTACTATTACGGAGCAAGTGATAATGCCTCATTAGCATCTCCTGCTGAATATCCCATCTATAACTTATCAGATGCTGGCTGGATGACAAGAAATGCAACTATATTATCAGCCACGGCTATTACAAGTGCTGAGTATCTTGAGATGATCACCGTCAGTGACCTAGAGGCCGCCACCTCCGGCGTCGATTTAAGTAATGCCAACGGCACGGTAACCAATTTGTCCGAAGGTGACATCCTCATATTTAAAACTGTACAAGACATTCAGGGTTTAATTAATATTAGCACAATTTCAGGCACAGATGGATCAGACGGTATGATTGAAATTGAAATAAAACTAGCGTTAAGTGAATAAAATTTACCTACAAATAGATTGACCATTAAAGAACTTGCGATGATATTCTAAGGCTTTTTTTATATAACAGAAAAAACATAAATTAATTTTATTTCAAAAAGCATATGACAAAGGTTCGATCTTGCCTATTAATAAGTATCTCGTTAATATTATTAAACTGTGCGACAGTACCGATCACTGGTAGGTCTCAATTAAGTATGATCAAAAATTCAGAATTGATTCCAATGAGTTTTAAGCAATATCAAGAGATTCTAAAAACTAATGAACTTTCTATAGATAAAACACAAACAGTTTTAATTAAAAAAGTGGGTGTCAAAATACAAAAAGCAGTAGAAGCTTATCTTATAAAGGAAGGGCAAAGTGAGGTCCTCAATGATTTTGAATGGGAATTTAATTTAATCGAAGACAAAACAATTAATGCCTGGTGCATGCCAGGAGGTAAGGTCGCTTTTTATTCGGGAATTCTACCGGTATGTCAGGGAGAGCAAGGAATTGCCGTTGTTATGGGTCACGAAATTGCCCATGCTATTGCTAATCATGGTAGAGAACGAATGAGTCAAGGTATGATTACCAACGGTTTGTTGGCCTCTCTCTCGCTGGTGACTCAAAACCGATCAGCCTTGACTCGTGACATATTACTGCAGTCTGTTGGCGTAGGTACACAAATGGGTATCCTAAAGTTTTCTCGAAAACATGAAAGTGAAGCCGATAGAATGGGGTTGATCTTCATGGCAATTGCTGGTTATGATCCAGAAGCTGCACCTGCGTTTTGGGAAAGAATGGCCGAAATATCCAATGGTCCTGGTACTCCTGAATGGATATCTACGCATCCCTCAAACGAACGGCGTATCTCAGATCTCAAAAAGTATCTGCCCGAATCATTAGAATATTATAAAAAAAGTAATCCCTTTTCCTCCTATAGTGGAAATAATTCGGAGGCTGAATTTCTATAGATGAATTGCCGGTATATGAGGAATTTAATTACTTTTTTTTGGCAACAACGATCTCTTCAAGATATCAGTGGTTAATTTTTTAGCTCAATCAGGTAATCAACACTACACGCGGCCTGCTGTCCATATTATTTTTAATCACTTTGCGCTGATTTCTTTTAAATTGAATTGGGCTTTTGTTGCTTCTTCTTACCTCTTCTAAAACTTTTGTAATAAAGAGATAATAGCTTAAATATAAAAAATCATTAAAGGGTATCGAGTCCCCTCAGCTCAAGCCAAACCAACTCTTGTGCCTCTGTAAGGATTATTATATTATCCAATTCCACCCCTAAAGGCATCAATTTCTCATAATCTATTTCCTTTTTAAAATCATCTTCAATAGCCTTTTTTTGAATTTCCAGCTTAGTCAGCTCTTTTTCAAGCTCTTTAAGTTCTCTTTTCTCATCAAAAGTCATTCTATGTAGACCGCCTACTATATTTTTAGTCCCATTGATCCCATCATTTAATGGATTTTGGAAGATTTTCTTTACTGACTTTAATCTGCCTTCAGTTGCACACTAATCGGTATAATTCCCTGAAAAATCTCGGATCATCCCTTCCCCTTCAAAAATAAATAAATACTCTACTAATTTGTCCATAAAATATCGATCATGGGAAACAACCATCAAATTTATTTTAGTAATCCTCCAAAACATTAAGTGTTAAGATATCTAAATCATTGGTAGGCTCATCTGAAACCAAAAAATTGGGATTGCCCATCAGAACCCGCAACAATTGAAGCCTCTTTTTTTCACCTCCACTTGGCTTACCTAAAAGATTGTATTGTGCACTTGGTAAGGAGAGAAATTGAGATAGGAGATCAGAAGCTGAAACACCAGGTAATGATTCTGGTTCAGTCATTTCCTCTTTTTTAAATTCAATAAGTGTACTGATTTCAATAAAACTAGCCGTAAGTCGAAAATTAGACTTCACAAAATTCGGCAACATAGATTGAATTAATTCAAGTTTATATCCAAAAATTAATACCACATATTTATCACCAAAAATCGAGACTTCGGTACCATCTATATTCAATACTTCAATCATATCACCTCCATTACTTACCGCAGATAGAGTTTGGGTTGTGGATTTATTTGAAATTGATATACGATAATAATTTGGATGTGGAGCATCATAGCATAAATAATTTACGATAGTTTTAATACCTTATTTTTAAGTGCTGAGCGATAGTTTGGCATTCGCTCGTCATCGACTTGCCAGCCAAGTAAACCACCATAAAGGCCCATATCGGTTCCTTGACTTTCATGTGTAGTTACCAAAGATCCATTAGGATCATAGTCTATTACAATTGCCTTAATCTGCTCATGCATAAGTTGCCTTAATAATAAACCTATTCGGCAAGCAGCTTCACTGTGCGAACTAGAGGTCCACGCATCACAGGACCCAAAACATCATGAAATATAATAGATATCGCCAATTAGCATTAATTTAATCATTACGAAAAATAATAAATTAAAATCTTACATTAAACCATATTATTGATCTATCTCTTTTAAATTTTTCTCTATTTGTACAAAAGCTAGGGAATAGGTTAATTTCAATTTATTTCAGTACATATTTAAACTATGGAAAATCCTTTAATAGAAGTTTGCGTTGATACCCTTGCTGATGCCTTATATGCAGAGTCAAACGGTGCAAATCGAATAGAATTGTGTAGCCACTTATCCTTGGATGGATTAACGCCTACACTTGAATTAACAAAAAAAACGCTGGCAGCCCTTAAAATCCCAGTTCATGTAATGATTAGATCTCAAGCAATTAATTTTCAGTACATGCCCCATGAAATTGAAATGATGATTAATACCATACACACCTATAAAAATCTAGGCATTAAAGGAATTGTATTTGGAGCATTATTGGTAGATTTTACCGTTGATCTTCCTAGTGTTGTAAAAGTCGCAAAAGCAGCAGAAGGTCTGAATTTTGTATTCCATAAGGCCATTGACCTCACTCCAAATCCAATTATTGCCACGCAAGCTTTAGCCGCAATCAAAGGCATTACACATATCCTAACCTCAGGTGGTGCTCCCACTGCTAAAGAAGGTGCATCTGTAATACGAGATATGCATAACCAAAGCCAACATATAAAAATCATTGCCGCTGGTAATATAAAAGATTATAACTTGAATGAACACATTAAATTATTAGGAGTTAACGAGTATCATGGAAAGCAAATTTTAGGTCATCTAAATGAAAAAAATTCACAAATATGAGTTAAACCGGTATTGTTATTAGCTAAATCTTCTATTTTAAGAATTACACAACCATCCCAGTGCTCACCATTATATGAAATTGATTTTAACCTATCTCCAAATAAAGATTTTTCCGATAAGTTGCAGCTAAAATACCTGGAAAAGGTAAAAAGTATCAATATACGATTGAATTCAATATTTTTTTTCTACTTAAGACTATTAAAATACAAATAAGCGGCCGGAAGAAGACCTCACAAAAAAGTATAGATGAAATTAAAGCCACTGGTCCATTTAACAACCGCTCAATTTGGATTCACTCCCTAAAAATTACTAATTGAGAATCGTTTTCCAAAATATAGATCCCATATTTATTCTTAATTTTCTAACTTAACAAACCAAAAAATTAGAATGTTTTAATTATGTCAAATTTATTTCCTTTTCATTTAGCAATTCCTGTAAAAGATTTAGGCACTGCTAGAACTTTCTATCGAGATATCATACAATGTACTGAAGGACGGAGTGATCCACAATGGGTAGATTTTAACTTTTATGGTCATCAACTAGTAATACACGAAATAGAACAACCAGCTAATCCAGAGAAAGAAAATAATAATGCAGTAGATGGCCATGAAGTGCCCATTCCACACTTCGGCGTTGTTTTAGAAATGGGTCTTTGGAAAGAATTATCTGAAAGACTCAAACGTCATCAAATTAATTTCCTTATTGAACCTTACATAAGATTTGAAGGCCAACCTGGTGAACAAGCCACTATGTTTTTCAAAGATCCTTCCGGTAATGCTTTAGAGTTTAAGGCATTTAAAAATTTATCTCAACTATTTGCTAAATGATATTTTAAAGCCATCATCTATGAAAATTATCAATGTAGGTCATCTGGGTTATGGCATGGCCGGTCAAGTATTTCATGCGCCAATAATAAATTGCATTTCTGGATTTAAAAATATAATCCATTCGAACTACAAACCCTTATTGGAGTAAAAAAGCCATAGATATGTATTCAAAAATAGAAATAGCCACTGAATCAGACAAAATTATTGAAGATCCCAAAATTGATCTTATTATTATCGTTGCACCCAATGAGTTTCACTATCCGTTAGCCAGAAAAGCTTTTTTCGCAGGGAAGCATGTAGTTGTCGACAAACCATTTATAGTAACTAGTTCAAAAGCTTCGAATTTAATTCAGCTAACGGAATCCAAAAACTTATTACTGTCTGTTTATCACAATCGTAGATTTGCCTCCAACTTTTTTCCAGCGAAAAAAATTATAAATTCCAAACGACTTTTTAGGATTGTAGAGGTAATTATGAATTTTAATCGTTTTAAAAGTTCGTTTAATGGAAATTGGAGAGAAGATCTTGTCCCCGGATCAGGTATACTTTATGACTTAGGATCTCATTTGATTGACCAATCAATTGTCTTTTTTGGACTACCCGAATTTATTACCCCTGACTTAAAGAAGCAGCGTAGAGGGAAAGCTATAGATTATTTTGATTTAAGACTGGATTATCCTAGACTCAGAGTTAATTTAAAATCAAGTATACTAGTTAAAATTCCAGGTCCCGTTTTTAAATTAAATGGAATGAATGGTACTTTTGAAAAATTTGGACTTGATATTCAAGAAGAGGATCTTTCAGCAGTTCTAACTCCTGAAGATAAAAAAACTGGGTTCAGGAACCCATCGAACACTCTGGAAAAATCTATTTGCTAATGGACAGACAAGATATTACTGAGACCATAGTTTCCCTGCCTGGAAACTTTGGAAAATATTATCAGAATATATTTAATGCATTTATTAATAGTGAACCCTAAAAATGCTTTTATACCATTAAAATTATAGAAATTACAAGTGAAAGTGCAAATAAAAAATGTGCGCTTCCCATCGAGATCATAGTTTAAATTTTTAATTCCTTTTAATGAAAAATACGCTCACCATAATATTCTGCTTCCTTCTTGGTCAGGCTCAAGCACAGTATATGTATCCTGACCAAGAAGTTGCGATACTTATCAAAAATAAGGATTTGGTCGTTCAGTTGCTTCCAGAAAGTTCAGGAGTTGAAAAAGCTTTAAACAAAGTATTAAGAGAAACGTTTGAGGAGTACTGGCCTGATAAAAAAATGAAATATATGTTTCCCCCAAGAGTAAAAGCTCTTATGAAGTCAAAGCCCCAAAACTATGCAATTCTAACTCAAACTGAATCACTTGGCAAACAAATAAAATCACTACCGGAATATGCCAATGGAAGTATGGAAAAATGGATTTTAGGTGCTTCAAAAGAGGCGAGTGAAGAACAAAAAAATGCACTGTCAAATTTTAATTATAAAAAAGTACAACTAGAATACCATGAACATAAATTGAGTGTTTTTGACGGAAAAAAAGAAAAAGTTGCGACGATAATCACATTTGTAAATGGTAATTTGGGTAAACATGATTATGTTTTTTTATCTCAACAATTGCACCATCTACTCAATAATGCTGCTGCCGGTATTCCTCGTGATGAGTTTTGGAATGTAGATGAAAATATTAAAGCTCTAAGAAATACAAAATACAGCTTATTGGAGGATTATTTTAAAACAGAGGACCTCTTCCAAATTGACAAGACACTTGTAAATTTATATACCATGATTCCCTTCGAAGCTTATCAAAAAATTATAGTTGAGAAAACTCTCGGCAGAAGTTATCCTAAAATTATTTTCTCTTATTTACATGGTAGATTTATGTGGGTTATGATCAGATCTAGTGATGGTCGAATTCTATCTATTAACAGCTGTAATAATTATAAATTTACCGGAAATTATCCTGCAAATGAAATGATTCGATCGGATGACATACACAAGTCTATGGATAACTCCATTCAAATCCTTTTTAATAAGTATCGATAATGCCTGTAAAGGGTTCCATTCAAATGTGAATTTAGTTTAACAATGGATCAAAGAATAAAAATATTACCAGTTTAAAAAACCAAAAAAATATACTTTTAAAATGATGCATAATTTTGATCTGTTTGAGCCCTATCCAATCTCACCCGTAAAAATAACGCGTTTAGCAGGTTATGGCAGTATCAATTATCAAGTCGAAGATCTTGACGGCCAAACTTATCTTTTCAAGCACCATATGGATCCAAACAGCATCAAAAGAATCAAAGCTGAAAATAAAATAATGACCTATTTATCTAAACAGCTACCCATAGAAGTCTCAAGCCCTTCTTATGACGAGCTTATTACCTATCCCGATCACAGTTTCTCAAGGATGCTTTGCTTTATCAATGGTATTTTTCTTAAAGATATTGAAGCAACATCCGAATTGAGCTTCAATTTTGGGAAAATAATTGCTTTATCACACCAATCTTTGAGTACTTATAGAGATGCAGATATTGAAGCTTATGATCATAAGTGGAATCTGATAAATTGTTTAGATAGTATTGAAGACATATTCCTAATTTCTGATCCCACTCAACAAAAAATAGTCAACTATTTTTTAGAGCAATACAAACAAATTTGCGCTGTTTCAATCCGAAAACTTCCAAAACAAATCGTTCATAATGACCTAAATGATTGGAATGTATTAGTAGAAGGTGATCAAATCAAAGGTATCATAGACTTTGGTGATATATGTTATGCACCAAAAATATGTGATCTAGCAATCGCAATGTCTTACTTACTCCTTGATACACCTAATCCGCTTATCCGAGCAATCGCTTTAATCGAAGGTTACCTTTCCATACAAAAACTTGATGAAAAAGAAATTGATTTACTTTATTATCTGATCCCAGCCCGATTATGTGTGAGCGTAATTAGCTCAAATAAAGAACGATCTCAAGGTAATACCGAAGATTACATTTTTGTTACCGAACAAAAAGCATGGACTTTATTGTCCAAATGGCTCAAAATAAATCCTATTCTATTTGCCAATAGTCTAAACAAATCTCTTGCTCTAAAAAGGATAAATATTGAATCTAATCTTATTTCAAAAAGGAAAGAATATATAAACAGTGCACTAAGTCTGAGTTTTGACGATCCGATTCATATGACCTCGGCCGCCTTTCAATATATGTATAGTGCCGATGGAAACACTTATTTGGATGCCTATAACAACATTCCGCATGTAGGGCATTGCCATCCAAAAGTAACTCAGGCGGCAGTTGCGCAAATAGGAAAACTTAATACCAATACGAGATATTTATATGATGCCTTAATATCCTACAGTGAAAGATTATTGAAGCATTTCCCTGATAGCCTCAATAAGGTAATCTTCGTAAATTCTGGTAGCGAGGCCTCAGATCTAGCCATCCGTATAGCCCAAAATCATACTTCTAGTAAACATATTTTAGTATTGGAAGATGGATATCATGGACACACGAATATGGGAATGAATATCAGTGCTTATAAATTTAATCAAAATGGAGGTGATGAAGTAAATAAAAACGTAACTGTACTCCCTTTACCCAAAATATACAGAGGACATCGAAATTCAGGTAATGCGTATGCCTTGGAAGCCATAACGATTATTGATGATTTACTGGCAAAAGGGGTCACCCCAGCGGCCTTTATCGCTGAACCCATATCAGGTTGTGGTGGTCAAATTCCTCTTGCCGATGGGTATTTACAAACTTTATATCCTTACCTTAAAAAGAAAGGAATAGTATGTATCTCAGATGAAGTTCAGGTTGGATTTGGTCGCATGGGGAATGTCTTCTGGGGCTATCAACTTTATGATATCGTGCCTGATCTAGTAATACTTGGTAAACCAATGGGAAACGGACATCCCATAGGAGGAGTCATCTCAACTTTAGCTTTAAGCGAATCATTTGACAATGGAATAGAATTCTTCAGTTCTTTTGGAGGAAATCCCGTATCCATGCAAATTGCTCATGCTGTACTTGATGTAATTGAGGAGGAAAACTTGCAAAATAATGCAGCAGAGGTAGGTAAGTATTTTGACCAATATGCTAAAAGTTTGATTACAAATTACCCTCAGATTGGTGATATCAGAAATCAAGGACTATTTCTCGGGCTAGAACTAGTGCATCCAAACACCCTCGCACCAGCAACAACTTACGCTGCAAAAGTGAAGAATGAACTGAAAAAGCGGTTCATATTGACCGGAACAGATGGGCCCAAAAAAAATGTATTGAAACTGAAACCTCCGCTTTGTTTTACGATTCAAAATGTAAATCAATTTTTCGATGCTTTTGAAGAATCTATGAAGCAAACATCAGTTTAATTCTTATGACTAATTTTGGTAAATACAATTTTCAACAAATCATGAAAAATATTTCATAAAGTTAAAACTTAGCCTAATAATTTTCCAAACCTCATGTGGAAAAATCAAGTATTACATCAAATAGCAGTAAAAAATAAGTTATCAACTCTAATAAATTAATGAACTTTACGAAAATTATCAAACGTGAAATTAAAATTAAAGAAAAAGTACCTTTGGATATCTTTTACAATTCTCATATTGGCCTGCAATTATGAGGGAAAACCTCCCATATTAACAGAAAAATTAGATCAAAAGTCTAAGCAACCTCTCAATATTATTTTATTGATTGGTGATGGTATGGGACTCAGTCAGATTTCATCCAGTTTTTATTTTAATGATAAATTACCAAATTTTGCTCGATTCAAAACTATTGGATTAATTAATGTTATTGCAGCAAATTCAAAAATAACAGATTCTGCTGCTGGTGCCACTTCATTTGCTTGCGGTATCAAAACATTTAATGGAGCAATTGGTGTTGATATGAGTAAAAAACCAGTGGAAAATATTGTCGAATTACTATCCCAAGAGAATTACCAAACCGGCTTAATTGCCACCTCCTCGATTACCCATGCTACACCTGCCTCATTTTATGCCCATGTCGTCTCTAGAGACTGGGAAGAGGAAATAGCGGACCAAATGGCTACATCACCCATCGATTTTTTTGCTGGTGGTGGTTTAAAATTCTTTCAAAATCGTGAAGATGGCAAAAATATTCTTGACTTGCTTAAAGATAATGGATTTGATATCCATACTGATGTTATTGACCAAAAAATCGATAGCAGCAAAAGACATGGGTTCTTATTGGGGCAAGAAGAAATGCTAAAAATGATTGAAGGAAGAGGTGATTTTCTCGAGAAATCAGCACAAAAAGCATTAAGCTACTTTGAAGATAATAGAGCTCCCTTTTTTCTCATGGTAGAGGGCTCTCAAATTGATTGGGCTGGTCACGATAATGAGGCTAATTATCTCATAACTGAGTTATTGGACTTTGATAAAATGGTGGGTTTTGTCCTAGATTATGCAGAAGAAGAAGGCAATACTTTGGTTATTGTCACCGCTGATCACGAGACAGGAGGATTTACACTTTCAGGAGAGGTTACTGGACAAAATTCAGAAGGCGAAGATGAGCATAATTATAACATCATAGTTCCCACATTTTCAACGACAGGTCACAGTGCAGCCTTAATCCCTGTTTTAGCTTTTGGTCCCCAATCATCACTTTTTTCCGGATTTTATCAAAATACTGATATTTATCACAAAATTAGAAAAGCACTAGCTCAATAACATGAAGAGTACCGCCCACATTTGCAAGATCTATTAATAAAACATGAATAATTGTCAGGTTAAGCCTGATTTTTTCAAAAATAAGGAATGAGTACTTAGTTGTAAAAAAATAAGCCAGCTAACACTGGTACCGAGCTCCGCAAAGACTAATAATTGGTGATAAAACCGCTGAGCAATTGAATCATATGCTAATTGCCTTGATGCACTCAGGAAAGAGAAAAAACTAAAGAGGATTTCAAAATGATTTAAACTAAGTCAATTGATTAGTTTCATTTAACTCAAAATTTTAATTTTAATGAAAAAATTAAAAGATTGAACTTATGTGTACTCAATAAGCAATGCATGGTAAAAAAATGGCCTAGCACCAAGAAGTTGAATCTATCGCATTAAAGTTCTTAAAAAAAATATGTCCATGACCTTTTACTAATTTAATATTTTATGTGATTAAAAGCCTGTCATTGGTATGTTTTCGAAGATACCATTTGTAATTATCACTGAATCAGCAGCAAAAGTATCATTGATAATTGAAATAGGTGTCATTGAAAAAATTCAGGTCATTACTTCATTTCTGTACCTAGTAACCGTTAAAGCTACAGAACGAGCAACAAATAATTCAGATTTATAGGCTGCATAAGAATCTTTTCCCAAATAGGTATACTCCTGGCAAATCTTCTCCAAATGGAATTACGGGAGAAGTATTAGCAGTAGTGAAACCGAAAGTCAAGATCTCATCTTTGGGATTTCAAAAGGCTAATAAAACAGTACTGTTTTAGTTATCTATGATTGCATGAATTAATTAATGTAAAATTTTAATCCCCATCGAGACTAAAATTTACAAAACTCCTGTTAAAATTTATACCATCAACAACTACATCATTACCGCAAGAGTAAAAGTTTCATTAGAGCAATAAAAGAATAGACAAAATTGACTTTATTCGTATAAATAAATAATATTAGTTTAAGTTTCATTTACTCGCGCAGGCTAAACGCCTCTACCCAAAAAGCAATGCTAAAAGTTATTAATTTAAAATTTTTTAACTAATCGAAATTAACATTTTATTATTTATCCTATAATCTTTTTAAGAAAAATTGGTTTTTTAAATTAAGAAATTTGAACTATTTCATTAATTAGGAGATAGTTTGATTGTCCAAATAAGCTAAGACATCGCCAACTATAATGTTACTTTTGGACTACATATAATCAAAAAAATTTAAAGCTACTAAAATGAATATTAATTTATAATTTCTAAATACCAATTAACAATACTTCTTCTACGTTGTATTTCCATTAGTATTTACTTTTTTTAACTAACTAAGGCGACCAAAACATACAAAAAAATCAAAATTGATAATCAGAAAAAGTCATTATCCAACGTCTAAGCAAACCTTGTCATTTATTTTCTCAATTTAAAAATTATATAAGTGTTATATTTAAACTTCTATCATTAAACTCGTTTATTCCTTAGCGATCTTACTTAAGAAAATTGAAAAGGCCAATTGAATAATAATTGATTTAAGCTTAATTGTTTTATTACTATTATAATCCCGAATGTCTAACTTACTTATACTAACCCTACGTGATCTTTGGTATTTTATTAAAAAGCCAGTCGAACTAAAACAAGTTAGAATACCCCTTAAGGTCAAAATAAGTACCTTTTTAGCCCTTTTTGTAATACAAATACCTCCTCTTATAGTACTTTCGGCCTTACTTAGTGGATTGGAGATTTTGGGCCTATGGGAAGAAGATATGCACCGTTTGCAGAAAATTTTTAAGGAAATGAAACCCGGGTTAATCTTCTTTTTTGCTGTAATAATAGCCCCTCTTTTTGAAGAAATGATGTTCCGACTCATTCTCAAATTCAGATATAATTTTTTAATATTATGGCCTATACAATTGCTCATTCTCTTACAAATAAGTAACAAAATAAATCTCCTTAAGACTATTCTTAATTATTGGAATAAGTTTTACGGATGGATTTTTTATCTTATCTCCATTGCATTCGGTCTTATACATATCCTGAATTTCGAGCCCTCCTTAAATATTTATTTACTAGCACCAGTTTTAGTAGCTCCGCAAATCTTAATTGGAATCAATTTAGGATATCTCCGCATCCGATTTGGATTAATTTGGAGTATTTTATTTCATGCATTTTATAATGGAATTTTAATGAGCATTGCCTTACTCTCGGGCGAAATATAATTCTAATTTGAATAAAAATTATTACTAATTGTTCAAAAAATATTTTCATAATACTACTATGGAAACGTATCAAGTAAAAAGATTTTTACAACAAAAAGATTAGTTATTAAATCCATTTGTAACTGATGATTACAAAGAAAAAATCACTAATATTTCGGTAATTGGTACCTATGATGAATACAATGAAGATTACGTTTTACCTGGATTCCAGAATGTTCACTCACATGTTTTTAAATACCTGATGTCTCGCTTAACGGAAATAGACAGTAATCAATCTCACTAAGATAATTTGTGGACTTGAAGGTGCGCCATGCACTAAGTGGCTTTATCAGTCAATCCTGAACAATGAGAATCAATAGCCACCATGCTCTATGTAGAATTCCTTCACTATGACTACGAGTCAGTAGCTAATTCCATTATTTGCATCACGATGAAGACTGCCAACACTATGGCAACTTGAGTAAGTTGGGAGAACGATTGATCTCTGTAGCCACAAAAGCGGGCATTAATATTACTCTGATGCCCATATTTTATCAAAAAGGAGGGTTCGGTCTGTCCGCTGAAGTCCATCAAAGAAGATCCGAGAGACAAGATGTTGATGACAATTTTTGCTATGAATCCATTAGACTTTATGAAAATGCGCAAATGGGTTTTGGTATTCATATTTTGCGTGCTGATCACGTTCCCATAGAACACATTTTTACAGAAGGTCCAATAGATCGTCCCATCCATTTACATCTGGCAGAGCAATTGAGAGGTAGACGAATGCATTAATCTTTATGGAGAAAGACCCCTGCTATTGGTTATTAAATCGGAATCTTTTAAATGGTCGATTTCACCTCATTAATTGCACTATTTCAATTCTGAGGAGGTGAAAAGAATTGCTGAAAGTCAAGCAAAGGTCTTACTTTGTGCGGCGACTGAAGCAAATTTAGGAGATGGACTTTTGCAACTGAGGTTATTCCTAAAAAAGGAGGATAGTGGTTTACAGGAATGGATAGTCAAATCAATCTCAATCCTTTTGAAGAATTCTGAATACTTGATTATGTTCAACGTACCAAAACTCATGATCGGGCACAGTTTATATCTAAACGTGAAATAAATGCAGGAAAATTTGCCAAGGATATGGCTTGTCACAATGAAAGAATAGCTATGAGAGAAAAAAATTGAATTTCCTGACTGTAGGTGATTCTTTGGATTCAGTTATTATAAACGCCAATACCCCATAAATATCAGTATCAAAGCCTGAAAAAATTTTGAAACATTAGTTTACTCAGGTCAAACAAACGATTTGATAGGAACTTTAGTAAACGGTAAGTAGCTGATTAAAAAATAAAAGCATATAAATCAAAAAGAAATACAAAACTCCAAGGTCAAAAGTATGTATCAGAAAAAGATCAGATAATAGACCAAA
Source organism: uncultured Marinoscillum sp. (assembly GCA_902605755.1). GTDB lineage: Bacteria > Bacteroidota > Bacteroidia > Cytophagales > Cyclobacteriaceae > UBA4465. Next base: position 94,246 of record CACLDR010000002.1, read on the forward strand.
ATATTAATACAAAAACTCAAATGCACTTCGATAATTATGGTTCAATTGGTAATGTTGAATTAATTTATTAAAAAAAACATGTTTACTTAAAGTCGCGGAATCTCCGATAAGCGAAAGCTTATATTTAGCACGTGTCATTGCTACATTCAATCGCTTTTCCTCAGACAAAAAACCAATTATGCCTTGGGTATTGCTTCGTGTCAGAGAAATAAAAACAATATCTCTTTCTTGACCCTGAAAAGCATCCACTGAATTTATACTTATTTTTTTGAAAATTATGGATGGATATTTAAGTTCACTCAAAAAATATCTTAATAATTCTACTTGAGCTTTATAGGGAGCAATAATTGCATAACTGTAATCTTCCGGATTGTTAATATTTATCACAAATTTATTCAACTGATTGATGGTAAAATGTGCTTCATCTTGATTAAAGGTACTTAAAGTTTCCTTGTTTAATGTCTCCTCATATCCACAACCAGCAGTGTCTATGAATATAGTCGAATTTTCAAACTTTAACGGGCGATCCAAAATCGAAGGATCTGCTTTCAATGAGCCTTGATAAAAATATTGATTAGAAAATGCCATAATCTCAGGATGCATACGATACTGCTGAGTTAGCATTACATCAATATCATATGCCTTAATACATCGTTCAAAAATAGTATTCCCAAACCCTTTAGCTAATGCTTCCTTTGATTTCACTGTAGGGGCCAACTGCAGATGATCCCCTGCCATAATTACGCGATCTGCCTTACTTAAAGCGATCCATACTGCAGGTTCTAAAACTTGAGAAGATTCATCAATAAATACAGTCTTAAAATACTTATCAACAATGCGTTTATTATTAGCTCCCATTAAAGTGCATGCAATCACAGATACAGTATTTAAGATACCTTCAACCATTTGATCCTCTAATATTCGTCCCTCTGTAATTAATAATCTAGCTTCATGTAAAAGCAATTTACGCTCTTGTGCCTCTGCGCGACCAAATCTACGCTTATATTGCTTTGCCAATCGCCTTAGTTCATCTGCTTTTTTTCTTATTTTTTTAAATTCTTTAAAAAGCGGATGCGCTATGATTTGTGCATCCAGAGTATGTTTTTCTATCTCTTCGGTCACGCGAGCAGGGTGACCCAATCGAGTAACCGATACTTTTTTTTGATGAAGTTTCTCAACGATCAAATCAACTGCTGAATTGCTGGGTGCACAAACTAATACTTGTTTTTCTATTTGTAAGACATCTTTGATACACGTCACCAAAGTCGTTGTCTTTCCTGTTCCTGGAGGACCGTGAATCAGACCTATATCTCTGGCAGCATTGACTTTATTTAAGGCCTCATTTTGACTCGCATTCAAATCTGGATAAGTTATACCTTGTAATCCCTTAAATCTAGGGACCTTATTACCTAACGTATACTGAATCATTTGTGCTATTCTTCCTTTTTTTATTTCCAATAGGTTCCTTAAAACTTTTTCCATTTGATCATAAGTTGCCTCATCAAATAACAAGTCCAAGCCAATTACCCCCGAATTAAGCCATTTTGGTGCTACATTTCCAGCCAACATGATGGCAATTTCATCATTTTTCACCATAGATATTATGCCATGACTTGAATGTGTTTTTTGGCCTAAATTTACAAAAAGACTTGCTGATACACCCACCTGAAAAAGATGCCGTCTTTCTTTTATGGGAACATATCTGAAAGTTAAAATACAATGATCTCCTATCCCCAATTTAAAACTTTTAAAATATAATGGATAACAAGTAACCCCTTCTGACTTTCGCTGATTTAATGATTTGTTTCGGATTTTGATCTCATATTGATCTCTATCCTCCCGACGCTCTATTTTAAGTAACTCAAGTAGTTGAAGAAAATGCTGATGTGGATCTATCATACCTGTAATTAGTTTAATTAACCATGATCATCAGTGAATATATTTTTTTTGATCTCGAGTAGCGGTACTTGGTAAATTAAAATGAACTGATTTAAGTAACGTATGTCAATTACTAATTTCCAGTTATTTATTCTAATACTTTTATACTTCTCATTACAAAATAATACTCAACAGTGACTTTATTGATTTGTTTGTCAATCATAATAAATAAAACACGAAAAGGTAAAAAAATAAGGAACATAATAAACACTTATTAAACCTATTTTTGATATTCAATCTGTCAAAAATTATATTATTTTCTATTAAAGATATTATCAATCCATTTTTGATAAAATTCTCATAAAATGCATAACACCTATCAATGTGTAGATTTTTCAAATTCAACTGCCATCTATAATAGGGGAATCGATAAATAAAACACGAAGTAAACGAAATTTTTAAAAGACAGCTACTCATCCAATCAAAAGTGCAACTTTATATTAAGGATCGATGACATAAAAACGATCAAAGTAATATACATTCTACTCCGAGGATTCCTATGGCTTGCTCTACATTTAAGAGGTTTTCTCAAAAAATCAATTGTAACCAATACTTAAGAATATCACAAATATTCCAACCCACCTTTATTTCCTCCAATACTTATTAACTGTCAAATATATTTTCTAATCACTTATCCTATCAAATAATAAGTAAAGTGGAAGATCAATCGGTAATTCTAAAAAAATGAAGATATAATTGTTCTTTTATCCCTTTCTTTGAAATTAGGTGATACTCGTAAGTATGAAGTTTATAAAACCCATTTAACTCTTTTAAACCTGAGATTTATTCCATTTTTTCAATATCTAATTAATGAATTATTAACTTACAAAGCTTATTTAAAAGATTTCATAGATTATGCAAAAAATAAATATCATGACAGAGTCATATCTTATTTAAATTTAAATTTAAATTCATTTAATTTCACTCTAATTAACATTAATCTATTTCAATGGAAATATACTTGAATTATTTGTATCTATTATTATCATTTTTTTACATCAATTGAACTATTTAGCCCATATTTTTCTGTCAGGAGATAACGATCTATTGAAAGTAGGAAATTTTTTAGGTGATTTTGTTAGAAGTAAGGATCAAAAAAATTACAGCACTGAAATCCAACAAGGCATCAAGCTTCATCACTATATTGACCATTACACAGATACACATGCCACTGTCAACAAAAGTAAAATTCGATTGAGACCACAGTTTGGCCATTATTCACCCGTAATTGTAGATATGTACTATGATCACCTCTTAGCATTAAATTGGTCTCATTTTTCAAAGATTAGTTTAGAGAATTTTACATATCATTTTTATACCCTTACAGATAAAAATAAGTCTATTTTCCCTAAAAAGGCCCATCATATTCTATATTACATGAAACGAGATAATTGGCTCTGTGAATACCGTACTTTAGAAGGAATAGACAAAGCATTGACAGGTTTATCAAGAAGAACTAAATTTGTTTCAAAGATGGAGTCAGCAGCCTTTGAGTTAAAGGAAAATTTTAGTCAATATCAGAGGGATTTTAATTCGTTTTTTCCAGAATTATTAGCTGAAGTAAATTGTGTGAGGAATCAATTATGATCAAAGAAATGTTACTTGTGGGATTAGGTGCCTTTTTCGGAAGTAGTTTCCGCTATTTAATTAATATTAAAATAGGCCTATTAAACTTATTATTTCCTTGGGCTACTTTTGGAATCAATCTTACAGGCTCTTTGTTGATTGGCATACTTATGGCCATATCCTTTAAGGACCAAAACCTTTGGAAACTTCTCTTAACCACCGGATTTTGTGGAGGGTTTACTACTTTTTCAAGTTTTTCATTTGAGAGCTTATCCCTCCTCAAATCAGGTAATATTGTTATGGCCTTGAATTATATTTTTTTAAGTATTATGGGTGGTTTATTATTTGCAATAATAGGATATTACCTAACCAATAAATTTGTCCAATAGCCAAGTATTATCGTAAATGAACTCACTATATGATCTCTTAGGTATCTCGAAAACAGCAGATAGCCGAACTATTAAAACTGCCTTTAAAAAAAAAGCTCTCCATTATCATCCAGATAAAAACAATGGCAATCTCGAAAAGGAAGAGATTTTCAAAAAAATTAATACTGCCTATCAAATTTTGAGCGATCCTAAATCACGGGCAAATTATGATTTAAGTATTGCTACTAGAACAATTTTATATTCTTCTTCTGTACCAACGGAAAATAAAAATCCATATAAATATCATTCGAAATCAAGGCATTTTAGAGCCTACGCAACACCAGAAATTGACTATGAGGCAAATAGAAAATCAACATTATATGCTTTTGGTTTTGTATTTATCATTGCCTTGTTAGTCGTAAGTATCGTGAATATGCGAAATGCTTATAACGAAAAAATATTCTTTGAAAGATTAGAGGAAAGAAAATCGATTTTCTATCAGGCTACCGCATTTTATGCTGATGGAAAATTGGATGCCACCTTATCTAAATTAAATGAACTAAAAGGATACATCCTTCCTTATGAAAAAGAGATGGAACTGTTTGAAAATAATATATATACTGAACTGGTGGCGCAAGTGACCCAACATCATAAAGACAACTCCCATCATAAGGCTTTAGCACATTTTAATTTACTCGAGAAGTATACTCCATTCAACGAAATTAAATTACTCGATTGGCAAGCACAAGCCTATCGTGCTACTTTACAGGGTGCGGCAGCTATCCAATCACTTGAAAAAATATTGCTTCTTGGGCACCGGACGGTGTATACCTATGTGGAGCTGGCCGAAATTTATGATCAACTAATGAAAGATTCTGAAACTGCCTTAATTTATTATGAAAAAGCTAATACATATGCCCAAAAGTATTATGAAGGTCTTTATGGTAAAGCATATGCTGTATTAATTAAAAATGCTGATTTACCTGAAAGTCATTATCGACTTTATAATGGTCTTGCCAAGACTTATTTGAAAACAAATAATCCAATTCAAGCCTTAAAAGTTAATAAATGGAATATAAAAGTTTGGCCAAAAAAAGGAGAGGCCCATCTGGTAAATGCCAAGGCCCACCTATTACTTAAGGCATCTCGTTCAGCTTGTGAGGAATACTTAATTGCATCAGAAAAAGGCATTCGGACAGAGAATATTTTTTGTAATTGATCAACCAACAAAATCTCCCATTTTTCTTCTACAATCCTTTACCTGATTATTTAAAATCAATTTCCAGAAGGGAGACTTTTTAAAAATCAATTTTGTATAGACCATCAGATTATTTCCACGCATGTTCCATATTCCGGAACTATTCAACATATTGGCGGATTGTAAAGCATATTCAAACCCCATATCTCGCGTGAACTCTCTCAGACATGGATTTCCGTAAAGAACTTTCCCTGATTTTGTTTTGAAAATTATATCAATATTTTTTTGATTTTTAGCTACCCTTCTTTTCAATTTTTTTGGAGTAATTCTTATGCTTTCATCTGTACTGAAAGTAGTACTAACTTTATCCTGACCCAAACAAATGAGGGTCATTATAAATAAAATCCAAACACAAAAACATTTTAGGAAATCTATTTTCACCGAATTCAACCAAATGATAGCCTATACTTAAATATCTTTACCACTAATTTAGCTATTGTGAAATATATAATTAGTTTCTTTTTAAAAACAATTCCTAGAAAACAACTTCACCTGATTAGTCACTACGTACTAAAAATACTTGCTCTTTTTTATAAAGGTAACCAAGTTAAATGTCCTGTTTGTATGCATTCCTTCAGAAAGTTTCTCCCATATGGACGTATTAGTCGGTCCAATGCACTTTGCCCCAATTGTTTATCACTAGAGCGACATCGCCTTTTATGGCTTTTCCTCAATGATAAAACAGATTTCTTTACTGCTAATGCTAAAATGCTGCATGTTGCTCCTGAGCTATGCTACATAAAAAGATTTGAATCTCTCCCTAAACTCGAGTATCTGACCGCAGATTTAGAATCTCCTTTGGCTAAAATTAAAATGGACATCCATAACATTCCATTCCCAGAAAACTCTTTTGATATCGTCTTTTGCAATCATGTGTTAGAACATGTTCGGGACGATAAAAAAGTGATGAGTGAAATTCTTCGTGTTTTAAAGCCTGGAGGTTGGGCTATCCTTCAAGTTCCCATATTCTTACCCCTAATCCCAACAACTTTCGAGGATCCAACAATCATAAATCCTCAAAAAAGAGCTGAACTATTTGGTCAAGATGACCATGTACGGATGTATGGAAAAGATTATGCAGATCGTATTCGCAATGCAGGTTTTGAAGTTATAGAAGAAAACTTCATCGACGGACTTGAGCCAGACCTTATCAAAAAGTATGTACTCCCTCAGGGTGAAATCATTCATCGTGCCATTAAACCTAGTCAATAGAGGTCGATATACTTTTTATTGGGATTAATACCCCTAAATTTCTGAATATACTCGTGAGTAAAACCCACTGCATATCCTGACATTTGAATCAATGTTGTCAATGGAGTATAAAGTGCTGCTTTCAATGATTTTAACTTAAGTAAGGCCTCAGCAGCTATAAGAAATAAATAAATTATGTAGCATTTTACTCCAAAAAAACCTAGATTATGATTTAATAAACTCAAGATAACGACACATATAAATCCAATTATAAAAATTAATGGAAATAAATGTAATATTTTTAAATGACTCGGATGAAAACGCGTTAGGTTAACTCTTGCTCTTCCAAAATAATTAATTTGCTTATAAAATTGGATCAAATTAGTCCGTCTCTTGTGATAGACAAAAGCATTGGGTATGAATACGGTCTTGAAGCCTGCAGTGATGATCCTGATACTGAATTCAAGATCTTCTCCCATATATGGAATACGATAACCCCCTGTTTTTTGAAATACCTTTTTAGTAATTCCCATATTGAAACTTCTAGGATGGTATGGCCCAATTTGCTTATTACTTCCCCTGATACCTCCAGTGGTTAGAAAAGAGGTCATGGTATGACTGATAGCTCTTTGGATAGGAGTGAACGAATCAAGGGCAGCATCAGGCCCTCCGAAAGCATCAACTTGATACAGATTCAAATAGCTATTTATCTCTTGAAGATAATTTGGAGGAATAAGACAGTCAGAATCAAACACAATAAAAACCTCTCCTTTTGCCCTTTTGTAACCATAATTCCTCGCATAACCCTGACCTTCGTTTTCCTTAAAAAAATATCTTAGCCTGAGCTGTTTTGAATAATACTCCGCAATGGTTCGACACGTTTTTTCAGAGCCATCTTCAACTAGAACAACTTCAAAATCTCGAAAAGATTGCTGCGTCAACGAAGCCAACAGCTCTTCTATCTCAACCGGTCTGTTAAATACTGGAATGATTATGGAGTACCTAGGCATTCAGCTTTATTTCTTCTTCTATTTGGTAGTCATGTTTATTAGGGCTCGATTGTATAACCATTTCTGCCAGAAATCCAGACAAAAATAGTTGTACACCAATGATCAATGCCACAAGGGCAAGAAAGAAAATAGGCTGATCAACTACATCTCTTGTGGGTAATCCATAATATTGATTAAGTATTTTATCTACAATCAAAAATAAGGTAATCCCAAATCCACTCATAAAACTCATAATCCCCAATAAGCCAAAGAAGTGCATGGGATTTTTACGAAAACGAGTAATGAAAGAGACCGACAACAAATCCAAAAAGCCAGTAATGTACCTCTCAAACCCAAATTTAGTCACTCCATATTTTCTGGCTTGATGAACTACAACTGTTTCAGTAATTTTTTTATAACCACTCCATTTAACCAAAAGGGGAATGTATCGATGCCGTTCACCGTAAACATTGATGCTTTTTATAACACGATTTTGATAAGCCTTCAGTCCACAATTAAAATCATGCAATTTAATGCCTGAAAAAATCCGTGTCACCCAATTGAAAAATTTAGAGGGAATCCTTTTTTCCAGGGGATCATGACGGATTTTTTTCCATCCTGAAACCATATGGTAACCTTCCTCTGTTATCATTCTGTGCAATTTGGGTATCTCATCTGGAGAATCCTGCAGGTCGGCGTCCATAGTAATAACTACATCACCTGTACAAATTTGGAATCCCGCATGTAAAGCAGCACTTTTTCCATAATTACGAGTAAATCTCAATCCTCGAATATGATTATCAATTATGGCCAATTTTGATATCTCCTTCCAAGAATCATCAATACTTCCATCGTCGACAAAAATCAATTCTGCTTGAAGGTTTGATATTTCAAGTACTTTTTTGATCCAATTATATAGCTCTGCTATAGACTCCTGTTCATCTAATACCGGTATAACTATCGAAACATTATTTTTAATTAACGACACAGCGGTTAATCTGAGAATTTAGGTTCTTTACGTTTAATAATAGCACCGGAGATTAATGACATCAATGCATAAAAAACCAAAACCATTCCAAAACTTTTAATTTGCCCCATCACGGTAAAACTTTCTGCAGTATCTGCATCTTCAATCGCTTGGTCTATGACCTCTTGATTGGCACCAAAACCTTCCATCATTTCTACGGTTTGCTCAACAATGGCTTCAGAAATCAATTCTGGAAGATCAGGATCAATTACGTGAAACAAAAGTATATTAAAGACAATCCCTAAAATCCCTGCAACAACGAAGGCATAAAGAGAATAAATATAACCTATCTTGAAAGATAAATACCCTCCTGTAATCTCCCGATATTGGATACCATAATAAGTAGCCAATGCAATAAATAACACCAATGAAGAGAGGCTAAACCACCATTTAATCATCAGCAAGGGATTAATAATATAAATCGTTAAGGAAATCAGTATTCCGACGACCCCCATTATCAATCCGGATTTTAAAGCATGATCTTTCATAATATTTATAATTAAGTTTTTCTTTTCAAAATGGAAAATACTGGAGTGACCAGCATCGCTGATATAAACTTTTTCAATCCACCTAGTAACATCAAGTCTAAAATAGTTGTTTCTTGAATGGTTTCCAACTGATTTTGATATTGTTCTTTTCCAAAACTCTCTATGTACTGCACTGATTTTATTTCTAAAAAATCAATAGCTTCCTGTTGATAACTGATCAAAATGTTTTCATCAAAATTCATTATCAAGAACAAGAATATCACATATATTCCGCAAGAAAATATATTCAAAAAAAAGCCAATAGTCATACCTTGCCAAAAATGCAAAACACCTTCATTGATTACCTTTTTAAATTCATTCATCGCAAAAAAAATTACCAACCCATAAATGAACAAATCAAAAAAAAGATGGCTCATTTCTATGAAAGGATGTACTCCAATAAGGTAGGATATCAAAAAGACAATTATCATTAGAAATGCCGCGACAACGGCATATCGTAAACCTACATTTTTCATACTGCGCTTGGGAAATATGATTTTGCACCATTGATTATCCCTACAGATTTACCCGTCAAAAGATGGCCTAATAAAGGTGAATTCATGGACTTGGAAATATTTGATTCCTGATTATAAACCCATTTTAAGTGAGTATCCAATAGTGTTAATTTAGCAAATTCGCCTTCCTCGATCTTAACTTTGGGTAAATTCAACACATGACGGGGGCCATTAGATAATTTTTCAAGTAATATATCTAAAGGTAATTCTGTTGATATCAAACTAAGCAATGAAGAAAAAGCAGTCTGCAATCCGATCATTCCGAACTCCGCCATGTCAAATTCTAAATTTTTAGCCTCTGTATCTTGAGGTAGGTGATCAATTGAAAGAGCATCTATTGTACCATTTTTCAAACCTTTCTTTAATGCTTTGATATCCTTATTTGTACGCAAAGGTGGATCGACCTTATAGCAGGAATCAAAGGAAGACAAACTATCATCGGAATAACATAATTGGTGTAAGATCACATCACAAGTTACCGCTAACCCACTTTTTTTTGCTTTGGCAATTAAGGCTACAGATTCGAAGGTGGAAATACCATGGATGTGGAGTCGTCCACCCGTATAAGACAAAATAGAAAGATCTCTTTCAATCATGACTATTTCAGATAAACTCGACATACCTACCAACCCTAAACTTGTGCTTACGCGCCCCTCATGCATTTGCCCCCCTCTTGATAGACTTAAATCGCGTGGCCTACTTACAATAATTCCGTTGAATTTCTGTACATATTGCAACGCAGTTAATAACAGTTCTGCATTCATAATTGGGGCTGCACCATCTGTGAATGCGACGGCACCTGATTCTTTCAAATCTAAAATTTCTGCTAAACTGTCCCCCTCCAATTTCTTACTCAAAGCACCTAAGGGATGGACTGAAGTTACCTGTTGACTCGCTTTGTTCAAAAGGTATTCGATCGTACTTCGATTGTCCGTCGCTGGAAACGTATTGGGTAAGATACACACATCTGTAAACCCACCCTCACAAGCAGTTTTTAATCCAGTGTTTAAGTCTTCCTTATATTCTGTTCCAGGATCATTAAAATGACTTGATAAATCCATCAAGCCCGGAGTTACAATTTTTGGAGAAGCTGTTTTGATTTTACTCTTAGCAATAGACTTTATAATACCTTTTTCTATCCTTACATCTACCTCTTGCCCGTGATGGGTTGAGTGTGCATCTTGTACAACTACGTTTCTTAAATCCATTTTATAGATATCGAATAAATAAAGACTCTGAAAGAATAAAGAATAAAGACAAAATTAATGCAAATTTAAATAAGTCTTCTGGTGAGTCTCTAAAACCCTCATTACTACTCAAATTTTCAATTTTTTCGATATTAATCCAATCTACATTCTCACTCTTTGCACCGAATTCTGCTAGTTCTGAATTAGTATACACTTCCATCTCAGACTCAACTCTTGACTCATTTAAAGCTATTCTTTTAATCAAAATATCTCCATTTATAATCTCATAATTACCTGCTTTTAGACTAAATGGAGGTAATTTCAATAGCAACCTTCCCTCTATATATTGATAATTTGGGAACCATTCAACATCACCACTCAAAACCCTTAATTTTTTTGAAGAATCAAAATCTCTGGTAGTAATGCTTACATATTCTTTAGAAATATCATAATATAAAGGCTGAATGTATCTGTTAACCCCCCCTAATGACATTTTGTACATCAAAGGGAGAAAAGTAGCATGATTTGTTAAATTAGTAAATTCTGAAGTCAAAGGTGATGAGAAAAAATAGATGTAATGATTATTACTTTTTATGTTCCCCAAAAAGACTTTCTCATATTTATTTTCAACCAAAACATTTAATCTACCATTAACTTCTATATTTCTTTTGGCCTTCAACAGTCCTATATCTACCTCTTTGGAATTAAATATTCCCGAAAAAAATGGATCATTTAAATCTTTTATATTTAATCCAACGGATATTGAATCACTTACCTGATTTATAGATCTAGAAAGAAAACTTTGATAGGAGGCCTTATCTATTTTCTTGGAGGGTATGATTAAAAAGTCGTTGTAGTCCTTATAACCATCAAAGCTTTGAGGTATATTTTCAATCCCATCTAAAATAACAAAATCTGCCAACTGCATTTCTCGATAATCGATAGCATCCTCATTAAACCTTTGATACTCAAAATATGTATTATTACCAAATACCTTTTCAACTGCTCTTGTAAAATATTTCTTAGGGTGGATATGTATAATTTTACTGATTTTTATTGAGGGAAGTGACATATAAAAGATATTATCGAAATAAACAGGATAATCAACCAACTCAATTTTCATCTTTCCCTCTTTTATATAGCTCTCATCAAAAGATAATGTCACCATAGATTCTGATTCAGCGTTAATATCAACCGATAAAGTTGAAATTAATTGATTTTCTGAAATAAGCTTCATTTGTATACCTTCACGATCGTTTTTTCCGCTATTCTTAAGTTTAACGCTAATATCCTTTTGCACTTCATGAATCTGACCCACCTGCAAGTAGGCGGTATCAACATAGACATTGGAAATATTATCTACCGGTATTTTTATCAATTTAATTTGCCAATCCATCTCTTTTGGAGTTTCTAAAGGTCCGATAGTAGATTTTTGAAAATCTGATAAATAAAAAAATGACATACTTTGAGAAAGCGCTGAAGCCTTCTTCAAAATTTGTGAAAAGCTCTTTGGGTCGCTAGAGAAACGTACATCAGATAACTTATTCAAGGCTCCCTGTTTTGAGAGCCATGATAAAGCCATTGAAGATTGATTTGTTAGAATTTGAAATTTAGTATCAGCAGGCGCCCGATTGATGAAGTCATCACTGAACTGCAAAGCTTTGTTTAAACCAATCTGACCAGCAGCAACTTCACCGGACATACTTCGCGAATTATCGATATATATCAAAGTTCCCTCTGCAGACCTCAATTGATCCTTAAAAATAGGTTGTGCAAAGGCCATGATAATAAAGAACATGAAGAGCATTCTTGAACCTAACACTAACAAATGTTTTAAATTAGTTCTATTGCCAGTTTCATTTTTAAGCTCTTCCATTAACAAAACACTCGGAAAAACAACCCTTATCACTTTTCTAAATGAAAACAAATGGATCAAGACAGGAATGAGCAGTAACAATAAACTCCAAAGTACAGATGGATACAAAAAGGTCATCGGATACAAGTTTATGCTAGAATATGTAAATGATCAACATATTGATAAAATAGGTCATAAAAAAAGCCCTTAGTTTTCTAAGGGCTTTAATAAAGTCTGGCAACGACCTACTCTCCCACCTATTACGGTAGTACCATCGGCGCAGACGGGCTTAACTTCTCTGTTCGGAATGGGAAGAGGTGGACACCATCGCAATAGTCACCATATAACCTTGAGCAATTCCTTTTGGATCACTATAATTTCGTCAATTGATCTTATAACCAATTTCATGACAGTATGTAAAAGATTTATTGATAGTAAAATGAATATATCGTTATGTGCTCTAAAGAAAGCTTACGGGTAATTAGTACTACTCAGCTTTGACATTACTGCCTTTACACCTGTAGCCTATCAACGTCCTAGTCTTGAACGTCCCTTAAAAGAAGCCTCATCTTGTGGTGGGTTTCGCGCTTAGATGCTTTCAGCGCTTATCCCTTCCCAACGTAGCTACCCAGCAATGCCTCTGGCGAGACAACTGGTACACCAGCGGTTAGTCCAACCCGGTCCTCTCGTACTAAGGTCAGATCCACTCAAGCTTCTTACGCCCACAACAGATAGGGACCGAACTGTCTCACGACGTTCTGAACCCAGCTCGCGTGCCACTTTAATGGGCGAACAGCCCAACCCTTGGGACCTTCTCCAGCCCCAGGATGTGAC
>CACLDR010000002.1:112500-117448 GCA_902605755.1 uncultured Marinoscillum sp.
TAAATTGTAGATTTATAGATTACTCCTTCTGAGTAATCTATGAAAACTGAAAATTATTATTTTACAATCGTACGATCTCGTTCCGGCCCAATACTGACTAAGTTTATTGGAACTTTAGTTCGCCCTTCAATATAAGTTATGTAATTCCTAAGTTGAACTGGAAATTCGCCATATTTATTAAAAGTATGATTACTCCATGATGGAAACTTCTTTAAATTTGTCGACCAACTATGATCAAATTCAACCATAAACTCTTCGGTTTGTTTACCCTGATAAGCATAAGAATCGCAGACCATTATGTCTCCTAAGTCACTCAATATATCTACTTTCATCATGAAAAGCTGAGTGACTCCATTCAACATAACAGTATACTTAAGGGCTGGAATATCTAACCAGCCACATCTTCTGGGTCTACCAGTGGTAGCTCCAAACTCATTGCCTTGCTTTCGAAGAGCATCCCCACTTTCTCCCAAAAGCTCGGTAGGAAAAGGTCCGCCACCCACACGGGTACAATACGCCTTAAATATTCCAAAAACTTCACCTATCAGTTTAGGTGAAATACCTAAGCCAGCACAAGCTCCAGCCGAAATGGTATTTGAACTAGTTACATACGGATAGCTACCGAAATCAATATCTAATAGCGATCCTTGAGCACCTTCTGCTAAAACCGTCTTGCCTTGATCTATCAAACCATTGATTAAATATTCCGTATTAATAATTCTAAAAGACCTTAAAATCTCTATCGCTTTGAAAAAAGTATGCTCATGTTCTTTAAGATCGTACTCAAAACCTAACCGATCCAAGGTTTCACAATGCCTCCTCTTTAATAATTGATACTTTTGATCAAAGTCCTTTGAGTTCACATCTCCTAACCTTAAGCCAACACGTGCCATCTTATCTTGATAGGTAGGTCCAATACCTCTTAGCGTTGATCCAATTTTAAATACTCCTTTTGATTTTTCAAATGCAGCATCTAGTAAACGGTGTGTAGGAATGATCATCTGAGCTTTCGAAGACAATATCAATGATCGCTTCAAGTCTAGATTGAATGGGGCTAAATCTGTTAATTCATTCTTAAAAGTTATGGGGTCTAAGACGACACCATTGCCGATAATATTAATAGTACCATCCCTGAATATTCCAGATGGAATTTGATGCAATACGTGTTTTTTCCCATCAAATTGGAGAGTGTGACCAGCGTTGGGTCCTCCCTGAAAACGAGCCACCACATCATACTTTGGCGTTAAAAAGTCAACCACCTTCCCTTTACCTTCATCGCCCCATTGGAGACCCAACAATACATCCACTTTAGCCATTCTATTATTTTATTGTCCCCTCACGTTTTTCTGGTATTCCCTAGTAATTATTTGTGTTCTCAAACCTTTCTACGCAACTTTTCCTTATTTAGCCTTTTTCTCACAATCTTTTTTAATGCAATTGCCATAAAACAATAAGGAGTGATGAATTACCTCAAATTCTAATAATTCACCTACCGTATTTTGTATATTTTGAATTCTAGGATCACAGAATTCAACTACTTTATTACAATCAGTACAAATCAAATGATCATGCTGACGAAAACCAAATGCTTTTTCATATTGAGATTGACTCTGTCCAAATTGATGACGCGTAACTAAATCGCATTCAACGAGTAAATCTAAAGTATTGTAAACTGTTGCCCTACTCACTCTATAATTTTTATCTTGCATGCTTATGTACAATGAATCAACATCGAAATGATCTTTACGACTATAAATTTCGTCAAGAATAGCAAATCGTTCCGGAGTTTTTCTAAGTTTTTTTTGCTTAAGAAAGGCAGTAAATATCTTTTTTACTTCTTCTCGTAATTCTATTGAATAAGTCATCAGTTGTAAAAATAGTTGTCCTAGATTTAATTGTACCTTGTTAATTTAACTACTCCAGATATTTTTTCTACTTTATCCATTAAGCGATCTAAATGAAAAGTATGATCGACATACAACTCGATCAAGCCTTCAAAAATTCCATTATTGGTATTCAATGACATAGATTGCATATTAACTTTTAATTCACTAGATATAATATTGGATAAATCACTAATAATACCTATTCTGTCTGTACCTATGATTTTCAGACCTACCAAAAATGAACCTTCTCGAGTGGTTGACCATCGGGCTTTTAAGATACGGTAACCATGATTCGCAATCAACTCAGGTGCATTTGTGCAATTACTTCTATGAATCTTAATTCCTTCATTACTCGTAATAAATGCAAAAACATCGTCCCCTGATATTGGTCTACAACACTGCGCCAAGGTGTAGTCCAATTTATTAAGATCTTCTCCGATAAGTAACTGATCAGTGTTCTGCTTATCTCTTGGTTTTTGAATTCTTTTCTCTGAAATAGGGGATAAAATCCTTTTGAAAAAGCCTTTCGCCAAATCCTTTTTTACTAGCCTAAATTTTTTAATTTCAACATGATCAATCTTACCTGACCCTATGCGTTGAAACAAATCAGACGGTATTTTAAGGTCAAAAAATTCAGTCAATTTGGAAATATTTTCCTGATCAAATTCGATCCTCATTTGTGTAAATTTCCTTTTAACAATTTCTCTTCCTTCGTGAATCATTAACTTGACCTCCTCTTTTAGAGAATCTCTAATTTTAGACTTTGCTCTCGAGGTTACCACGCTTTTAAGCCAATCTTCGTTAGGTCTTTGCTTAGATGAGGTAAGTACTTCAATTTGATCTCCATTCTTAAGCCTATAGTTCAGGGGAACCAACTTTTGATTTGTCTTTGCACCAATGCAATTAGCTCCTACTTGCGTATGAATGTGAAAAGCAAAGTCCAACGCAGTAGCCCCCTTGGGCAAAGTCACTAGATCTCCTTTCGGTGTAAAAGTGAATACTTCATCACTGTAAAGATTAGACTTAAAGTTATCTACAAACTCAATTGCTGATCCGTTGTTTTGATCTAAAACATCTCTAAGATCCTCAAGCCACTGCTCTAATCCCATATCACTTTTTACCTTGCTATTGGTGTCTTTATATTTCCAATGCGCCGCATAACCTTTTTCGGCAATTTCATCCATACGCTTTGTTCTGATCTGCACTTCCACCCATTGACCTTTATCACTCATGACTGTGGTATGTAAGGATTCGTACCCGTTGGCTTTGGGTATGCTAACCCAGTCCCTGAGTCGATCAGGGTTAGGTTGATAGGCATCTGTGACCATTGAGTAAATTTGCCAACATGTGGACTTTTCCTGCTCAGAAGATACATCTGCGATAATTCTAATGGCAAAAAGATCATAAACTTCCTCAAATGGTACATTCTGTTTTTTCATTTTTTGCCAAATAGAAAAAACTGATTTGGACCTTCCAATGATTTCATAATCAAAACCCAAACGATCAATCTCGTTTCTGATGGGTTTAATAAAATTTCGAATAAACTTATTCCTATTGTCTTTCGTGTCATTGATCTTACTGGTAATCATTTTGTAAACATCGGTATCTGTATACTTTAGACATAGATCTTCGAGCTCAGTTTTAATAGCATACAAACCAAGCCTGTGTGCAAGCGGCGAAAATATATAGGATGTTTCAGAAGCAATTTTAAATTGCTTCTCTTGTACTAAACTGTTCAGAGTGCGCATATTATGTAGTCGGTCGGCCAATTTTATAAGAATCACCCGAACATCCTCACTCAAGGTCAATATCATCTTACGAAAATTCTCAGCTTGTTGAGAGGTATCCTTATCAAAAGCACCTTTTATTTTGGTTAAACCATCAATAATCATGGCTACTTTATCTCCAAACATATGCTTAATGTCCGCGAGAGTTATGTCAGTATCTTCAACTACATCATGTAACAGAGCAGCAACTATAGAAGTTGCACCTAATCCTATTTCATCAATACATATTATTGCCACATTGAGGGGATGAAGAATATAAGGCTCTCCGGATTTCCTGCGCATTCCCTCATGTGCTTTTAATGCAACATTAAAAGCCTTCCTGATGACCTTAGCATCACCATCTTTCATTACTGGTTTCGCCTTACGCAGTAGCTTACGATATCTATTGACTATTTCCCTCTTTTCTTCTTCAAGTTCTACTAAACGCATAAATTGCAAAAACTTAATCCATTTTTATGATTTCAATTATTCATTTTATTAACTTTGCACTCCGATTTGCGGATGTGGCGAAATTGGTAGACGCACTAGACTTAGGATCTAGCGCCGTGAGGCATGGGGGTTCGAGTCCCTCCATCCGCACTGAACCCTCTTATGCATATCATGCAAATAAGAGGGTTTTTTATTTGATTATTAAACGACAATATTTTGGAAATTAATTTTGATAAAATTGAAAATTCAGAAGCTTTAATTAAAATTAGCTTAAAGGATGTTGATTATCAACCACAGATAACAGAAAAAATCAAAGATTTTAGCAAAAAAGCTAATATTAAAGGTTTCAGACCTGGAAAAGTACCTTTTGGAATCATAAAAAAAATGTATGGCCCTCAAATCACCGCTGAAGAAATTACTAAGATTGTTGGAAATTCTTTGAACAACTACCTCAAAGAAAGTGACCTCCAGTTCTTAGGAGAGCCGGTAGCCTTAGATCCTGAACAACCCATTGATTGGGTCAATCAAAAAAGATTTGATTTCACTTTTAATGTGGGTTATGCCCAAGATTTTAATCTCAAAATTGATAAAACCCTCAAAATTGAACATAAGAAAATAAAAATTGATGACGGTGTGATGGAAGAAACCTTAGCTAACCTGAGGCAACAATTTGGCAAGGTGGTTGAGGCAGATACGGTGAGTGAGGGAGACACTATACATGGTGTTTTGTCAGCAAAAGATAAGCTTGAAGACAAAAAGATTTCTTTTGAAATGAAAGAGATCAAAAAAAATATTTCTAAGAAACTAATTGGATCCAAAATAGGAATAATAATCGACATTGACTAT
>CACLDR010000003.1 GCA_902605755.1 uncultured Marinoscillum sp.
GTGGTCCCACTCTGATGGGAACGCTTAGAGACATAAAAGTATACAGGCAAAGTGAGCAAATAGCTTCAGTTGATATTTATGCCTTTTTATTAAAAGGTAATTCAAACAGCAATATACATCTTCAACATAATGATGTGATCATTATCGGGCCTTATCAAAGTAGAATTGAATTGCAAGGAGCAGTTAAACGTCCGGGCTTCTATGAAACCCTGGAAAATGAAACTTTTAACGATTTACTCACTTATGCCGGTGGTTTCATCTCGAATGCCTATGAAGAAAGAATCAGTATCACTCGCAGTAACGATGCATCAAAGAAAGTTTTAGATATTTATAAAAATCAATTCAAAGATTTTAAACTTAACGATGGGGATGTTTTCAGTATAGGTGAAATTCAAAATAGATTCGAAAATCGGATTATAATTAAAGGTGCGGTTTTCAGACCCGGGCCCTATGCTCTGACAGATGATTTAACCGTGAAAAAATTAGTAGACCTGGCAGATGGCTTAACTGGTGATGCTTTCACAGGGCGAGCCTTGATAACAAGAATGCATCCAAATTACAGCATTGAGACCATTTCATTAAATCTCGAAAAAATCCTTAGTGGCGAAATAGAAGATATTAAACTGCAAAAAGAAGACGTCCTTCAGATAAATTCCATTTATGACTTTGAAGAAGAGAAATTTGTCCGCATTACGGGCGAAGTAAATAATCCTGGAGTTTATCGCTTTTCTGACAACCTTTCTCTGAGAGATTTAATTTTTCAAGCCAAAGGATTTAAGAAAGCAGCCATAGGTGGTACAGCTTTTATTTCTAGAAGACCTCCTGTACAGTCTGCTTATGCTCAAATCGAAACAGAGCAGCTGGCAATCAATGATAATCTTGAGGTATCTTCCAATGAGTATCTACTAAGACCCTTTGATCACGTTACCGTAAGAAAAAATCCTAGTTATTTTGAAGAGAAATCTATTCAAATTTTAGGCCAAGTAAATTTGCCTGGCACATATCCCATTGAATCGGCTGATGAAAGAATTTCTGATGTCATCGGAAAGGCCAATGGACTAAATGAATTTGCCTATCCTGCAGGGGCTACCTTGATTCGGAAATCTGAATTTAACCGTAATAGCAATGATCAACAAGAAAAAAAAATAAATCTTCTGAATTTTTTAAATAATATGGATACCACTCTTTATAGCGAATCAGATTTGGTAGTCATCAATAAGATAAATGAGGAATTAGGCTATGATCAAAATAAAAATAGCCCTAAAAATGAAAATTTATCAGCTCTTGCCCAAAAAAATAGAATTAAAGAGATCTCTAACAACAACACTGGTACAGATATCAATCTAAAAGAAGCTGAATCTATTGCCTTAGATTTATCTAATATTTTATCTAACCCCGGATCAATTGATGATTTAATTTTGGAGGATGGTGATATTATCAATATTCCCAAAAAGTTAAGTACTGTAAGTGTAATGGGGAAGGTTTTGTATCCCAACACGATAGGATTTGAATCCTCAAAAGGGCTGAAATATTACATCAATGAAGCAGGTGGTTTCAATAATAGAGCTAAGAGAAAACAGACCTATGTCGTTTATCCCAATGGAAATGCTGCAAAAACTAACAGCCTTTTAGGCATAAAATTTTATCCTAAAATAGCTCCAGGAACTGAAATTATTGTTCCTGAAAAACCCATTAAAGTAGGAGTCAATACTGGAGATATTATTGCCATTTCAACTTCATTAATCACCTCTTTGACCTTGATTGGTGTTACCTTACTAAACAACACGCTGAATTGAACGCCACTAAATACATAGACGATGAGCGCATTTCCTTTCGTGACTTCATTTACAAGGTTAAAGGCTTAATTAATTATCTAGCACTTCATTGGAAAAAATTAGTGTTGGGATCTTTAGTTATCGCTTTTTTAAGAATTACCTACGAAGTATTCAGAGATCCTATTTACACTGCAGAAACTACCTTCATAATTGAAGTGGGGGAAGGTGATATGTCGCAATTGGGATCCTTGGCTTCCGTTGTGGGTATTAATTTGAACAATATTTCCGATGAGAGTCAGCTCTTCGACACCGATCACATCGTAGAGCTCTACAAGTCATATAGAATGTTAAAACTGGCTTTTTTATCACGCTTGAGTGATGAAGACAGCGAGCGATTGATCACGCGATTCGCAAGGGGGAAAAAATTACTGAGGCAATGGCATCGAAATGATGAGCTAAAAAATTTCAGTTTTGAAATCCCAAAAGCTGATATGAGTGTAAAGCATGATAGTATTTTGATGGAGGTCATAGAGGATTTCAAAAATGAACAACTGATCATAGCAAAACCTAACAGAAAACTCATGATTTTAAGTGTCAAAGTGGAAGATGATGATGCACTTTTTGCTGAAAAATTCAATACCTTTTTAGTAAAAATTGTTAATCAATTTTACGAAAGCACGAGTACTAAGAAAACAGGTGAAAATTTAAAAATATTGCAAAGTCAAGCAGATAGTACACGTGTTATTCTAGACCGCTCGCTTGATCAATTAGCTACAATATCTGAACTGCAACCTAATCCCAATCCACTTTATTATACCAATCAAGTTCCTTTCCAAAAGCTACAAATTGACATCGAGGCATCTGCTGCAGTATATGAGGAAATTATTAAAAATTTAGAGATGGCCAAAATCACACACCGCAACAAAAAGCCTTTAATCCAAATTATAGATGAACCGATTAGACCCCTTTCAATAGATAAGTCCAGGCCTATAAAGTTGATCTTAACGAGCGGATTGATCGGTGGAATTTTTATGCTACTTTTTTTCACCCTACAATATATGTGGAAAAAGTTAATGGTAATTTCTTAAGTCTCACATGATCGCTATCGTAGTAGTTAATTGGAAAAATTATAATGATACTAAAGATTGCCTAAAGTCCCTGTATCTATCAAATAATACCTCCTTTAGTATCATTGTTATAGACAATGAAAGTAAAGAAGAATCCGCTTTCAAATTAAAAGAAAGCTTTCCGCAGATCACAATACTTCCTCAAGAGACAAATCTAGGCTTTACAGAAGCCAGTAATATTGGAATTAAGTACGGATTAAACTTAGGTGCTGAGTACATCATGTTATTAAATAATGATACTGTAGTTCCAAAAAACTTTTTGATCCCCCTTCTAACAACTCTCCGATCCAATTGTCAAATCGCCGCCGTTCAACCAAAAATAATGTTCGCTGATAATCCAAATAAGATATGGAGTGGAGGAGGTATTTATTATTCATTGATTGCTTCCACTACAACCATAGGATACGACCAAATAGACACAGAAAAATACTGTAAACAGAAGTATCTCGATTGGCTTACCGGATGTTGCATTCTTATAAAAGCAGAAATAATATCTGAAGTTGGTTTGTTGAATAACCACTTTTTTGCCTATTACGAAGATGTAGATTGGTCTTTAAGAATTCGAAAATTAGGCTATCTATTAGCGTATAACCCAAGTATTCCCATTTACCACAAAGCAGGTGCCAGCAGTAAAACTGAAAATAAATCAGCAGACGGTTTCTTATCCCCATTTGTTCATTTCTTAAACATAAGAAATCATATTTTTCTGATCAGGTTACATGCCAAAGGTTTTAATGCCATCAATGCTCATGTTTTTCTTTTATTGAAAATAATTAGTTATGGCCTATATTTCATACTTAAAGGAAGAAAGAAAAAATTGAAAATGCTATTAGACGGCTTCTTAAAGGGGTATTTAACACAATTATAAAAATTCTATATACTAGCCTTGTCTATTGATTTGATACTCTATTATTAAAATGTGAAACGAATAATATTAAATACCTAAAAACAATGTCAACCGTCATTTTTTCATTGATTGCTGTAACCCTTCTATTAGGTATAGGATACCTTATTTTTCTTTTGATAAAAACAGGAAAAGAATGGTACTTTTTTGTCTTTGCTATTTTATATCTACCAATGTACATCACTTTACAAAGCTTCTTTTTTCAGCAAACTCAAAGTCCAATTAGTGTATTTATCGTCCAATATCTTAAAGAGTTTG
The DNA here is from genome assembly GCA_902605755.1 of uncultured Marinoscillum sp. Taxonomy (GTDB): domain Bacteria; phylum Bacteroidota; class Bacteroidia; order Cytophagales; family Cyclobacteriaceae; genus UBA4465. The sequence goes on from CACLDR010000003.1 coordinate 4,065, forward strand.
TATTATTTATAACCTTAGGCATATTTATTTTTTATCGATCCGAACTCTTGAGAAAAAAATTCAAAATTAACAATATTGATTTAGTGTTTAGCGCTTTTATTTTTTTAGCTTTCTTTTTTCTTGTCTTGCCAATTGGAGAAATGCCTTTTTTGGCCAAAGCGGCCTATTTCAAAAATATTCTCCTCACGGGAATAGTTTATTTCTTAGGTAGAAATATGTCCTTAAGCACATATCAAATGCAATTGACATTTAAGCTCATTCTTGGTATTGCCTTTTGCGCCTTTTGTGTTAATTTGATAGAATTCACCAGTGGAATTCATCTGCATACCCTTGTAAATTATGGTGATTTTCAATCCACAATAAATGACATTGAACCAACAGGAAATTATGGGCTATCTTGGACCTTTGAAACCCAATCTGGTGTCCAAAGATTTGGTGCATTTTTTGCAAATCCATTAGATCTTTCCAGTGCCTCTTTGCTTGCATTTGCCATTGCTTTTATTTTATTCACCAAGACTCCATATCTAAACAATCAAATATTATATGGTAGCCTTATGATGATAGTTATTGGATCTCTGTTTTTCGCGTATTCACGGGCTTCACTTGCTGCTTTTATCTTAGAATTAATATTCATTGGTTTTATTTTCGAATACTACCGCTTACTTTGGGTGGGCGTCATTATAATATTCTCTTTTGTAATTTATACATTATATTTCGCCTCAGAAGATATGTATTTTTTTGTTTTAGATACGTTGACTTTTGAAAATGCTTCAAGTTTAGGACACCTAATTGAGTGGCTAGAGGCAGTCGAAAGTATCATTGATTCTCCTGAGGGAATCGGATTGGCTATGAGCGGAAATGGCAATAGTGTAGCTAATATAAACAGGGTAGGTGGAGAAAATCAATTTTTGATATTTGGTGTTCAAATGGGCCTTTTAGGACTAGTGCTTTATATCAGTCTTTTATATCTTGCTATAAAAATAAGTATTCAAGCCTACAGAAAATCGCTCACCCCAAATGAACAAATCATTCCATTTGTGGCTGGAACTACCAAGTTTGCGTTGCTCCTACCCTTGTGTACAGCAAATGCAGAACTCTATCTGTTCGTATCTTTAATTAGCTGGTGGTTAGTGGGTCAAAGTGTGAAAATAAAAAACAGCCAAGTCATTTCACCTAATGCCTTACCCTATGGCTAAAGAAAAAATTATCCTAGATATTCAGTATTTGTTGATGGCCAAAACAGGTATAAAAACATATATTCATGAACTTCTAGCTGCTACAGAACTATCAAAAAAGTATAAATATGTGTTCTATCCCAAATTAGCCCGTATTGAAAAAACCAACTTCTTCAAAAAGCATACTAAATGGAGACATTTATTTTTCCATCTTCACACTTTATTTTGGAAACAGTTGGTGATCCCCTTTTTGATATTATGGCATCGTCCCAAAGCTGTCATTTCCCCAGATTTTCATGCGCCCTTTTGGAATCTCCCTTGTGAAAAAATAATCGTATTCCATGACGTTTTTTTTTGGGAAAACTCTCAGAATTATAACAAATGGTGGTTAAAATATTATTTGTGGTCGATTATTGCAGGCCTCAATGGTAAGAGTAAAATTATCTCGGCTTCATTTGCAACAGAAAAAAAAATCATCCCTTTATTGAAGCCTAAGTTCATTAAAACCATTTATCAAAGTGCTCCTCAACTTGATAAATTAACAGACGTAAAGCCTTATGAAAAGTTAGATAATCAACCTTACATTTTACATGTTGGCGTCCTTGAAAAACGTAAAAATCTGAGAGTTTTAGTCAAAGGATTTGCCCTTTTTTTGGAAACCTTTCCAGATTATAATCTCGTCTTAGCCGGACAAAAAGGGCCTACAAAAGATTTAGACGACTATGAAAATCTTCAAAAACTGATTCACCAACTTAACCTTCAAGCAAATGTTTTATTCACAGGTTATGCCACAGAAAATCAGTTAAAATGGCTTTATGAAAATGCATCGTTATACACATTTCCTTCTATTAATGAGGGCTTTGGTATTCCCGTGCTTGAAGCTTATTCATATGGCTTGCCAGTCATAATATCGGAAGATGAGGCCATCAATGAAATTGCAGGAAATGGCGCTCTTTCCGTGCCATCATTAGATCCCCATGCGTGGTCTGACGCAATGAAAAAATTGATAAACTCATCAAATCTTAGAGATGACCTTATAAAGAATGGTAAATTACGGCTAAAAGAATTTTCAAAAAGGAATTTCCTTGAAGGAATTGAAGATTACATTCTTAAAGATGCATGATGTTCAGTGAGAAATATAAAATGGGTTGGGGAAAACGGGATACCTTATTTTCACTATTTACATTAATCATATGGCTAGTTAGAGGCCTATTTTACCGTCTTTTTTGGCATTCAAGTAATGGGCTAGCTTTGATAGGCCCCAAGGTCAAAATTATTTCTGGACACAAATTATCTGTAGGAAAAAACTTCGTTGTAGAGAGAGGTGCTGAAATTAATTGTATCAGTACTAAAGGTATTCAATTTGGTAATAAAGTTACTATTGGAAGTTATGCCATCATCCGGCCAAGTAACGTATATGGTGGCCCCGTTGGAGTAGGCCTCAAAATAGGAAATCATTCAAATGTAGGACCCTACAATTATATTGGCTGTTCAGGGTATGTCGAAATTGGAAATAACGTAATGATGGCTCCACGTGTGAGTTTGTTTGCAGAAAATCATAATTTTGAATCTATTGATTCCCCCATGAAAGATCAAGGCGTAACCACTGCTCCTATTATTATTGAAGACGACTGCTGGATTGCCGCCAACAGCATTATACTAGCTGGAGTACGTATAGGGAAGGGATCTGTAATCGCTGCTGGTAGTGTGGTAACTAAAGATGTTACACCATACTCTATAATGGTAGGTAATCCTGCAAAAAAATTAAAAAATAGAACCTAATTGCGCATCCTTCTCCTACATAGCTCATCTGACATGTATGGTTCAAGTAAAATTTTATTGATCACCGTGAAAATACTTAAAAAATGTGGACACGTCCCCCTAGTTGTGTTATCTGAAGAAGGATTATTAAGCCAAATGTTAAAAAAAGAACACATTGAATTCAGGTTGATTAAACTCGGCATCATAAGAAGAAAATATTTTAATTTCAAAGGCTTTATCAATAGGCTTTGGACTATTTGGTTAGCAAAAAATCAATTAATCCGAATATGTAACCAGGAAAAGATTGATTTGCTTTACTCCAATACGGCAGCGGTTATTGTGGGCGGCTGGGTAGCAAAAAAATGTCACCTCAAACACATATATCATGTCCATGAAATCATACAATCCCCCTCTTGGTTTGCTTTTTTCATTCATAAAATGATTGCAAGGAACGCCAATCATGTTATAGCGGTATCTCGCGCGGTCAAAAACAACCTATCTACCGTCATCCCAGAGAACAAAATTTCTGTCATATATAATGGCCTCGATTATTCATTTTTATCGTCGAATCAAATTTTGGCAAAAAAATTATCTCTAAATCCCAACCATCTGATCATTGGGATGATCGCCAGGGTACATCCATGGAAAGGCCAAAGCTATTTTATAGACCTCGCCGCAGCATTACTTCAGAAAAAACAAAATATTACTTTTATCATGGTGGGGGATGCTTATCCCGGAAATGAATACCTTTATGATGAATTAGATACTAAAATAGATTTGCTAGGGCTAAAAAGGCATTTTATAAATCTAGGTTATCGAGAAGATATTTCGGCCATTCTTAATGCTTTAGATCTATTTGTACTCCCTTCGACGGCACCTGATCCTTTTCCTACAGTTATATTAGAAGCGATGGCCTGTAAAAAAGCAGTTATTGCTACAGCTCAAGGTGGAGCTTTAGAAATGATTGAACATCAAGTTTCAGGTATCCATATCCCACTGAACAATGCCCAAAAGGCTTCCGAAATAATTTCCCCGTACTTGTATGATGAAAAACTGCGGAAAAACATGGGACAAGTGGCCCAAAAAAAAGTGAATGCCTTCTTTTCAATGACCTCCTTTGAAAAAAAAATGCTTAATCTCCTTACTGCAGTCTATGAGCACTAAACGGCACAGTATCGCACTCATTGGTACGAGGGGCTATCCCTACGTGTACAGTGGTTATGAAACCTTTGCGAAAGAACTCTCCGAACGCTTGGTTAAAAGAGGCATTAAGGTGACCATTTATTGTCACAAGAATCTTTTTAAATACCGCCCTAAGGAAATAAATGGAATCCATCTGATATATCTTCCGGCTATTGAAACTAAAATACTGAGTCAATTGAGCCACTCTCTTTTTGCGTTTTTACATGCTTGCTTGCAATCCTATGATGTCATACTCGCTGTCAACTCAGCCAACGGACCTTTTGGTTTTTTGACTAAATTATTTCGAAAAAAAACCATGATAAATGTGGATGGGTTAGAATGGATGCGTCCCAAATGGCAGGGTTTGGGATCCAAATATTTTTACTGGTCCTCAAAGCAAGCTACCCGCTTTTTTGATTTGATCATCAATGACTCCCTCGAGATGAAACGGGTATACAAAAGAGAGTTTGAAACGACGTCTAAAGTAATTGCTTATGGTGCCGAGCTTAGATACTCAAAAAATCCCAAGTTAATTGAAAAATGGAACCTAGAGCCAAATAACTATTATTTGATTGTGGGCCGACTTATTCCAGACAACAATTCTGACATCATTTTAGAGGGCTTTTTAAAAAGTTTATCGGATAAGAAGCTTGTGATCGTAGGTGATGTCCCTTTTCAAGACGCCTTTACCAAAAAAATAAAAGCCCTATCACAAACTTCGAACCGCATCATAATGACAGGCTATGTAAATGAATCAGAAACCCTAGCGGAATTGTATCACCATTGTTATGCTTACCTTCATGGGCATGAATTTGGGGGCACCAATCCTACCATGCTCAAGGCCATGGCCTGCGGTTGTGCCATTCTTGCTTTGAAAACTCCTTTCAATGACGAAATGTTAGCAAACGGAGCCTTTGGTGATTTTTTTTATAAATCTGTCAATTCCATAAGTGACAAAATCAAGAATTTTGATCATAATCCAAAAAGAGTGATAAACTTAAAAAATCATTCAAGATCAGGTATTTCAAGAAAATATACTTGGAATTATGTATGCAATCAATACATAGATGCTATTTATGAATTAATAGGCCTCTGATAGACTCTATATAATACAGCCACACCAAAAAGAATCATTGAAAATTCCGCTAAGATTATACCAATCAATAATCCATTGACTTCCAAGAAAGAAACCAAAAATGGAAGTAAAATGAGTGCTGTAATCAGACCGATCGAGTGATAGCTAAAATAAGCTTTTTTCATATCCAAAGCTATAATTAATAAGCTAATCGGAAGATTACAAAAAAGTATAAAAATAAAAACTGGTAATATCCATAAATAAGAACCTATATCAGTTAGAACAATTTTATCAGAAAGCATCTCAATAAGTGACCGACCAAAAAAAATAACAAGCGCCATTCCTAAAAATACCAGAACCAAAAGTTTTGAAAAAATCGAGTATAAAAAATCTTTCAAAATACGATCTGATTTCTTCACAAGATTGCATAACATTGGAAAGATCGCTCGATATGCCAAGGTGTATGAATTCGCTATCAGCATCATTATTCGATCGATAATTACAAAAATCCCCATGAGTGGAGCACTCAAAAAAAATCCAGCGATAACAACGCCAATATTTCTATAAAACGCAGTAACCCCTTCGGAGAGAAAAATTGGGACATTTTTATGCCAAAATAAATAAATTGTGTTTAATGAATGTTTATCAAAGCGAAATTTCATTTTTTTAAACAGTACCACCCATCCAATAAAAGAGGCGATACACCATCCCAGCCCATTATAAAAATTCACCCAAAGTAAATCATCACTCGATTCTATAAAAAAAATTACGGATCCTAAGTAGAATATCCTACTTAAAAAATTCAATAAAGCCAACCATGTCATTTTTTGAACACCTTGGAAGTACCAAACAGGCATCAGTACATTACCAATAACAATGAAATAAGAGATCAAAATTAGATATTCATAATGTTGCCATTGCGAAACTATTTTTACCAAAAAAGTTAATACGACAAAAGTCACCGACAATAGTAAAACTTTAATCACTAAAATTTTTTGAGTTACAGAACGCTCCAAAACAAGATCCCCTCGGGCTAAGCTAATCAAACGAGTACCCGTTAAGTTGAAACCAAAATCAGCGAAAGCGACTGCAAAATTCATGATTCCTTGAGCCAATACAATCATTCCGTAACTCTCCAGTCCCACACGGGACAAAAGTAGCGGTATAACCAAAATAGGCACTAAATAATTGGTCATTTGAAGCACCCCTAGAGCACCGATACTTTTAATGATTAATCTATCCCACTTCACTTATAATTTAATTATTCCTTTTGAAGGTATGAAAATCATTGATTAATTTTTGGTTTTAATTAAGCTTCAATAAGTTTGAAAAAATTTTTATTATTTATTAAGATCAAATAAACAAGTGTTCATTATCCATAAACTAATAGTTTATTAATAATTTTTTTAATTGTTTCCAAATATATGTTTTTAGTCGTTTTTCATCCTTATAAATGCCATTATAATAAAGGTTATGAATATTAAATCAAATCTTCAATCCCTACTATTTTGCAAAAATGGGACTGAATACACCCTATTAATAATTTATTAGGTATTTATTTATAAAACTTTAAATCCAAGTATAATCCGATAAATTATTTACTTTTAATAATTAGCTATCTTTTGTTGGTAAATGATAGATCAAACTCAAATTAAAATTCCAATTTACCAAATCATTACCTGGGCCAATGTAGGGGTCTTCCGTAGCGCGTTCATGTATCCACTGGTAATTAAGTGAGTTAATGCGTACAATTCTTCCTTCAATCATGAGGCCTTTCATCTGAGTATATCCCTTAATGCCTATTGTATAATCGACCCAGTATTTATTCCAATCTCGATTATGCTCAAATGCCAAATAATAAAAATCACTGTTGTGAAGCTCCCTTTCAAGAACTAAGCCCAGTTTATGATTTTTATTAAGCCAACTAAGATCAATAGTAGCTAGGTTACTCCCTGGACCAATACCTGCCCCAATCCATTGTCCTTTATACGTATATCCGTGCCTAATGTTTTGATCAATATACCAACTGTTCAGTTCAGCTAGACTGTAATCCGTAGGTTGAGCTAATTTAGTAAGTTCCACTCCTACTTCTAGGAAATTGTCCAATCGAGACAAATTAAATAGTTTGGTAACTCCTAAAACAATTGCAGCATCTTTTTCTGGAACCATCATAAACTCTTTGAACGTTTGAAATTTATTTTTCCCACCTTCAAAATACACTTCAGCTTGGGCTTCCTTCCAAACCCAACGCATAGACAAGGAAGCGTATCTATCAGGTCGTTTTCGATCATCTATTCCTTCACTTCGACGGAAAATATCTGTCAAAGCAGCCCACATATCAACCGATTCTCGGGCATCCTCTAAATACTGGTGATTGACATAAGAAAAGCCTAAAAAAAGCCCCTCCACCCATTTAGGGTGATAAGAAATATTTAAACCAGATAAGTATCGCTCTGCATCTCTAAAGGGAACATATAAATTTGTCTTCCCAGCATACTGCCTTAAGGTATCAGGAGGAAAATATTTTGAATTATTTAATAAGCCTCCTATCAACTGACCTTCAAACGTGCCCATCTTAGTATCAATTGGCCTCTCTGTCTCCAGTGAAACGTGCCAAAACCCCTCGGCTGAATTTGTCATCAGCAAGGAATTTTTTTTCCCGGGTCCCCACCATAAATTTTGGCTAGAAACACCTAAAGAAAACTTACGATAATTAAACTTCAAATAAGTTTGCCCGGGCCTTAGTCGCCATTCATCTATCTCTCCATGCTTCTCAGGATGGTCCGCATAAGTCCACCAATTATAACGTACCCACCAAATTCTTTGACCGTAACCCTCTGAAAATCCATCATAATCCAAATTTTGAGCAAAAAGCATATCAGGTTTAACTTGCACCTCTATAAAATTCCATTTAGCATATAGGCCAATAGACCTCCTGTACTGTAAGCCTTTTGAAGGATTAAAATTACCATTATTGCGCTCATAGGGATATTTTGAATTAAAGTCCATATCTAAGCGTATATTCAGGAAAATCATTTCAAAAGATTTATGTTTATAAATTGATTTTCCAAACCACTGATCTTCGATCAAATTTTGATCAAAATAACCTATATTCAATGGACGCTTAAATAAAGAATAATCGATAGCTGAATCTGATATCAACTGAAATCTCCGTAGTTGCGTCTCAACGATAGGCGCACCCACATCAATGGCTTGCCCTATATTTTCGCTGATCTGAAAAAACATCAAAATTCCTATGTGCAAGAACCTTTTTTTCAAAATTGATAGGCCGTATTGATCCCCAAAAATACATTTGTTTGATTGTTGCCTTGCGTCAAGGGTCCCTTCAACTCATTTAATAATTCCCATTGATAATTTAGGGAATAAACGTAGGTAAGCTGACCCTCAAAAATGAATCCTTTATAAAACCCTCCAGCCTCCAAGCCCAAAGATAGATCTATCCAGTATCGTTTACGCTGATCTAGATCATCAAAAGATGCATGAACATAATCATTATTGTGTACCACTCGCCTCATATTAAGTCCGTATTTAAAAGACGACTGACTATCAACAATTTTTATATTAAAGTCTTGTTGATCTCCTCCGGGTCCCACACCCGCACCAAGCACTTGCCCTTGGTGGCTAAAGCCTTGTTTTAGTATCCCATGCACATACCAACTCCCCGCATCTCTAACAACTCTATTAATGGTTTGGGAAATCTTAGTTACTTCAAAATTTAATTCTATCAGCTTATTCTTTGAAGATAAACTTATAATTTTTGTTACCCCAAATAAATAAGCCCTAGAATCTTGAGGCATCGTAAGCAAAACCCTTGTATTGGTAGTAGCATCATTTTTACCGAAGTCAAAATAAAGCTCAGCATTTGCTCCCCCCATCACATAACGAATGCTCGCTGAAATTTGTCCATCTGTTCCAATATCGTCACCACCCTTTCTCATCAAAGTACCAAAAACAGGGAGATAGGAACTATAATCAATTGCTGTTTGCCGATACATTTGTACGGCCCGATTGACTCCTAAAAATAATCCAGGCACCCATTTAGGATGATAGGAGATGCTTATGCCATTCATGTATCGCAAATCCTGATTTGCAGGTTCAGAAAATGGTATACTGGTGTAACTTTGATTCGGATAATGTGAAACGTGGACCGAATTCTCCAAGATCCCACCTATCAATTCCCACTCCAAATGACCAAGAAAAATATTGACCGGTCGACTCGATTTAAATGAAATATGTTTGAACCCTGCTGCATTATTGGACATAATTAAAGCATTTTTTTTACTGGGACCCCACCAGATATTTTGATTTGATAATGCCAGTTTAAATGATTTATAGGATAATGCAATTTGGGACTGCCCCCAATCCACTTTGTTGATATTTGAATATCCGCCGATGTCTCGATTCATGCCATTGTAGAGGTTGGGATATAATTGAAGCGATAAAATTCCTAATTTTGCATAAAATCCTCCCGAGAGGCTTGACTGAAACCCAGCTAAAGGAAGCATAAGCCCATTATTGGTCTGATAAGGTGTGTTGCTCGTATATTCTGTTTGATTCAAAATGGGTAATATTTGCAGAAAAAATTGCTGCCTCTCGGACTTTTTTAGCATAGACCCGAAAGTAAAAAAAGGCCTTTTTTTCTGTAGCTCTTCAATGAAATTGAGTGATCTGATATTAAATGATATCGTGGAATCAACTCTTTCTAACAGTTGTTCTCTTCGTAAGCCCTCTTCAATCAATGGAAATCCTACAGGCAAAGATTGAGCATACAATAGATTAATAATCTGTAAACAGATAATCCCTGAAAAAATAAATAAGATTCGCTTTTTCAAGTGGACAATAATTTTACTTGAATGTTATTAATGGACCAACTTTCATCACATTTGGCATTTATTGCATTGGGCTGATGCAACTCATCCCAAAATACTATTTCAACCTTACCTTTACGGTGTGGGAAAATAAGGTCAATCTCGTAAGATGAAGTCGTTCCATCAGACTTACAAAATGCAGGTAGATCAACGACTGAGGCCCCAGTTTTAGGAAAAGTTAAAAAAGGGTACCTTTCAGGATATGACTGCATCAAACAATAATTACTGTTACATACTGAATTAGAAAAGCTAGTTTTAAAAACATCGACTTCCGAGGAATCAACCATGACCCCCCAATAATCCTTACCATCAGGGGACTCAGCATTTCCATCCCAAGAATCATGAACATAAAGTAAGACTTGAATTTGAACGTAATCATGGCTTCCTAGATTCTCAAGAATCAATTTAAATCCCCCATTGTTAAAAGTCCCCAAAACGTTTTGTCCTAAATAAGAGGTGACATTTCCTCCCTCAATTCTTGTAAGGTCTATGGTCTCAAAGTCATTCTCATAAATTAGTGTCTCACGATCTATATCTGAAACACATGAACAAAGCAAGAGTTTTGCACTTAAAGTTATGACATTTAAGAATTTTTGAAAGGACATCACTTAATTAACTTTTTTAGGGATTTATTTACTCTGACTAAATACATATCGCTTAAACTCTTTTTTCAACGTAAAAATGCAAATCCTTTTTCAATAAATAAGAAAAATAACAACTAATCACTTTATTAATAACAAAAAAAACATTTTCCATCTAAAATATATTGTTCTCAATGATTAGACTCAAATGGTTACACTAATGTCTATTGATAATAGTGGATTATTCATTTGTTAACCTTATATTTGATTCTTAAAATGAGACTAGTGAAAAAGCGATTTTACTTATTCTTCCCCATCTTGTTCATATTAGTTGATCTCTTGGTGATTTCTATCACTTTTTTGATTACACAAAGATTGATAGGAATCTCGTTCCCTATAGAAAATTACACCGCGGAAACGTTATTTTTTGTCATGTTATCGTGGTCAATCCTGTCTTTGATCACAAAAGATTTTAAAATAGGTAGGCCTTCAGCATATGAAAGATCAGTCATCAAGAGCTTTAAAACCATCACTGTTTTCTTAGCAATTTTTTCATTTTTTATAATTTTTAGTAACCAAGAAGTCGTCTCAAGAAACTTCTTTTTATATTTTTCAGGACTACTATTCTTACTCATCCCAATTGAACGGGTAATCATTCACTTAATAGTTAATAAATACCGTAAATGGGGTGGAAATTATCGAAATTCAATTATCATCGGATATGATCATTTAGGTTTTTCATTATTTGATGCTATAAAAAAAAATAAAAATTTAGGTATCCATTGTAGCGGTTTTTATGGAAACACTACCCAAATAAGGTCAAAATATCCTTTAAAAGGTAGCGTTAAAGCTTTTCTTGACTCTAAACTAGAAAATATAGACTTCATCTATGTCAGTGAAAATATTGTGAAAGAGGAATTAAATCAAATAATTGAATTAGCAGATGCCTCTTTTATAAAAGTGAAATTACTACCCCATTTTAAAACTGATTTTTTAAAATCATATACGCTTAGGTTAATTGAAAACATCAATGTCATCGATGTAAATCACTTGCCCTTAGATCATGCTTTTAACAGATTTTTAAAACGATCTTTTGACATAATTTTCTCGTCTTTAATGTTGTTTTTTGTACTTAGTTGGCTTTATCCTATCATTGCTATTATCATCTTTTTAGAGTCTCGTGGTCCAATTTTATTTAAGCAATTACGAAACGGTAAGAACAATGAAGTTTTTCGTTGTTTAAAATTCCGGACCATGTACTTAAATGATGAAGCTGATCATCAATGGGCGACCAAAAATGACCACCGAGTAACTATTTTTGGTGCTTTTTTGAGAAAGACAAGTTTAGATGAACTCCCACAATTAATCAACGTCTTAGTGGGAAATATGACTATTGTTGGACCAAGGCCCTTACCGGTGAACCTTAATGAGCAATATCGCAATCAAATTAAGAGTTATTCTCAAAGGCATTCTTTCAAGCCAGGAATTACAGGATTAGCACAGGCGCTAGGATACCGAGGTGAAATAAAAGAATTGCGAGAAATCAAAAATAGAGTAACATTAGATCGCTTTTACTTAAATAATTGGTCTGTTTTCTTAGATTTGAAGATTATATTTATCACCTTCTTCGAGCTCATTAGAGGACAAGAAACAGCTTACTAAAGAATTGTTTTGCAACGAAAGATTAGCTTCCTTATTCAGATAATGGATTCATTATCCTCATCCATTGGTAATGAAAACTCATTCCCATACCATGTTTGATCAGGTTAAAAAAGTACAAAAAGAATTAGACAAAGCCGTTGTCAGAAACGCCACAGAGTTAGAAACTTTTCGAATTAAATTCATAAGCAAAAAAAGTCTAATTACTGGACTTTTTAAAGAATTCAAAACAGTCCCTAATGATCAAAAAAAAGCTTTTGGAGAAGCTCTTAATGAACTGAAAAAAGAGGCCAATAGAAAATTTCAATTTTTGGTAACCCATCTCGAGACTAATACAGCTCTTAATTCGGAGTCCCCTGATGTTTTACTTCCTACCATCCCATTTCAAATAGGTGGTATACACCCAATCAATATTGTTAAAAACAGAATGATTGAAATTTTTGAAAGACAGGGATTTAACGTATCTGAAGGCCCTGAAATGGAAGATGACTGGCATAATTTTACAGCTCTCAATTTTGCTGATAATCACCCAGCAAGAGAAATGCAAGACACCTATTTTTTAGAGAAAGATCCAGACAAATTATTACGAACTCATACCTCTACGGTACAAATAAGATTAATGGAGCATGGGCAGCCTCCATTCAGATCCATAATGCCTGGACGGGTTTATCGAAACGAAGCAATCTCTGCAAGAGCGCATTGTTTCTTTCACCAAGTAGAAGGATTGTATATTGATCGCAATGTAGGTTTCAAAGACCTCAAAAATTCTATTTATCATTTTTCACGTGAATTCTTCGGAAAAGAAACACGCATTAGATTCAGACCTTCCTATTTCCCCTTTACTGAACCCAGTGCAGAAGTAGATATCAGCTGTTTTATTTGCAAAAAAAAGGGCTGTAAAATTTGTAAAAATAGTGGTTGGGTTGAGATTGGAGGGTCAGGAATGGTAGATCCAAATGTATTGGAAAATTGTGGTATTGATTCAAAAGAATTCAGTGGGTTCGCCTTTGGTATGGGCATAGAGCGAATAGCGATGCTCAAATATGAGATTGATGATATTAGATTATTTTCAGAGAATGATATCCGATTTTTGCAACAATTTAATGGATTGTAGTTAAAGTAAGTCTTGGATTATTTGAATTTCTGATATCCCTGCAGCCTCAGCCTTGAAATTTCTCACAATTCTGTGTCTTAACACTGACACCGCAACCGCTTTTACATCTTCAATATCGGGAGAATACTTTCCTGTCATCAAGGCGTAACATTTAGCACCCAAAATTAAAAACTGACTTGCTCTAGGACCTGCCCCCCACTCTAAATAATCATTAGCGTAAGTACTAGATCCTGGTTTCCCAGGCCTCGTCTTATGAACCAACGAAACAGCATACTCAAAGACGTTATCTACTACAGGTACACTTCTAACTAAATTTTGAAAACCCAATATTTCTTCTTTAATAATCACATTTTTGACAACTATCTGAGAGTTTATCGTCGTATTTTTTGTAACCTCTAGTTCAGTTTTATAGTCCGGATAATCCAATTTTATCATTAACATAAAGCGATCTAGTTGTGCTTCAGGTAAGGGATACGTCCCTTCTTGTTCAATCGGATTTTGTGTAGCCAAAACAAAAAAGGGGTGATTCAATTTATGTTGAGTCCCGCCTATGGTAACTGCATATTCTTGCATACTCTCAAGCAGAGCAGATTGAGTTTTTGGTGGGGTCCTATTAATTTCATCTGCCAATAATACATTAGAAAAAATGGGACCTTTGATAAATTTAAAATTGCGATCACGATCTAAAACTTCTGATCCAATAATATCTGAGGGCATCAAATCAGGGGTAAATTGGATCCTGCTAAAATCTAAATTAAGTGCCTTAGCTAGCGTATTAATTAACAAAGTTTTAGCAAGCCCTGGAACACCAACCAATAGGGAATGACCACCACAAAATATAGAAATAATCAATAAACGAACAGCCTCTTCTTGGCCTATAATTATTTTAGATACTTCCTCACTTAGTCTATTGGATTTCTCCAAAAAAATGTCTGCTATTTCTATTTCATTTTTATATTTCATAACTAATTATTTCATAATCTTACAATAGTCATAGGCAGGATCAACATCAACGAATACTTCCCCTTTAGCTTTTTCAAACCACTTATCCAATAATTTACCTTTTTTTGCATTGAGTGCATATTCCGCCAATTTTTGATAGTCATCCCTCAAATTAGCTTGATGTGGTGGTATTCTATCCTGATAAAAGATCAATCTAAAAGCCGTTGTTCCATCTTTCATAGAAAACTTCAATGGCTGTGTCAAGGAGCCTATGCTCATGGTATCGACAGTAAAAAATATATTCGGATCGAGTTGTTCAACAGAAATCCTTAATGAACCATCAGATCCGGTATAAAATCCTCCATTTGATGAGGTTTCTTTATCTACTGAGAAGTCTTTTGCCGCGGCTCTGAAACTTATTACACTGTCTAGTATTAAATTTCGGATGCTGTCCAACTTAATCTCAGCTAAATTGATGTCATAAGCGGAAGGCTTAGGAATAATCAATATATGCCTAGTCCTAAAAGTATTTCCTCTTCTTTCTTGTAACTCAATCAAATGATATCCAAAATCTGTTTTAATTGGCATTGAAAGCTCCCCAACCTCCATGGTCATGGCAGCCTCTTCAAACTCTGCAGCCAATTCTCCCCGCTTATAAAATGGCAACTGACCTCCACGAGAACCAGACCCTGGGTCTTCAGAATACCTTCTAGCCATATTTTCAAAGGTCTCTTTACCCCTTAATATACTCCCTCTGATTTCTAATAATTGACGTTCAACCTTACCTAGCTGCTTGGATCCTGGTTCAGGCTTCATCACCAATTGGCCTACCTGAACGACAGTTGAAAAATAAGGTAACGAATCTTTAGGTATTTTATTAAAAAACTGCTTAACCTCACTGGGCGTTACCCTTACATCACTGGTAATGGTGCGTTGCATGGTTTCAATAATTTTTTGTTCCTTGACTTGATCAAATAATTCTTCCTCGATTTGACTTAAATTCTTACCATAATATGCCTCTATTTCTTTCGGCGAACCAATTTGCGAGATCATGTAAGACATTCTTTGATCTAGATTATTTTGTACTTCTTCATCTAAAACAATCACTGAATCGATTTCTGCTTTTGCCACCAATAATTTATTAATAACTAAATTTTCCAATACTTTGCATCTCAATGTACCGCTGTTTACTTCTCCTTGAGAAAGATACTCGAGATAGGTCCGTTCTAAATCTGATTTTAATACTATATAATCATCTACCTTCACAATGATTCTATCAACTAATAATTCTTTAGACTGACCTATTACTGTATATAGAGAAAGCCAAAAAATAAGGTTACTAATCGCTATAAACTTCAAATTTCTTTGTCTTGAGTGCGTCCTCATAAATCGTCTCGTATAATTTTTTCTTAAGTGCAAGTTTACGCTTATTAATAATAATATTTTCTATATCTTCTCTTACATATTCTAATGGTGCAATCTGGTCAGATATTTTATATTCTAAAATTCTGAATAAATAAATATAAATATCATCTCTCGTTTCACTGTAAACGGTTTTTTCCAAAAATTGGGTTTTATTTTGCAAAGAAGCAAGTGGTGTGGTCACAACTAACTCATCCAAACTTATCCAAATAGAATCGTCAAGAAATGACAAATCGGCAAATTGATAACAGTAATTCTTGATGTCTTGGATATCTGTATTGGGAAAATTTCTTATATTTCTTCGAATCTGAGTAATATCTGGCGCACTAACGGGAATCTTAGCAAAGATACATTGTACAATATTTTGCTTCAATAAAAAATTCTCTGACCGTTCATAATAGTAGTCCTCTATTTCCTCTTGAGTGACCTGAGTATTTAAATGTGACCTTATATAGATTTTTTCAAACTCATGCATAATCAATGCATAGCGATAATCCTCAACTTTACGATCAATATTTATTTCACTAATACTTAATTCTTCTTTGGCTTTGATAATTAACAACTGTTTTTTGATCCAATCATCTATGTATTTATCGACAAGTCTGCCACTATCTAAAGCAGATAGACCCACAGGCATATCCTTAAATAAGTCCTGTGCAAACAAATAATTATCTCCGACTCGAGCAATAGGTTGAGACTTAGGTCTCTGGTTTTTATTTAGATAATCACATCTAAATAAAAGGCAAAGAAGTAATAACAGATAAAAACTAATATGATATGATGTTTTCAAATTTAAAAATCTATATTAATTTCTAGCTATCTAGTTGAATAATTAGGTGCTTCACGGGTAACATAAACATCATGAGGATGACTCTCTGCTGATCCAGCAGAAGTAATTTTGACAAATTTTGCGAGATGTAAATCATCAATTTTACCGGCTCCGCAATAGCCCATTCCTGCCCTAAGCCCACCCACCATTTGATAAAGTACCTCGGAAACCATTCCCTTAAAAGGTACCCTTCCTACGATACCTTCAGGCACTAACTTTTTAATATCATCTTCAGCATCTTGAAAATAGCGATCTTTTGATCCATCTTCCATAGCCTCAACAGATCCCATACCTCGGTAACTTTTAAACTTTCTCCCCTCGTAAAGGATAACTTCTCCTGGTGCCTCTTCTGTCCCTGCGAGTAAAGACCCTATCATCACAGCATTTGCTCCTGCTGCTAAAGCTTTTACTACATCCCCTGAAAATCTAATCCCCCCATCTGCTATCACAGGAACACCTGTCTCTTTTAATGCATTAGCAGCTTCATAAACAGCAGATAATTGAGGTACACCCACTCCAGCAATAATCCTAGTCGTACATATACTTCCTGGCCCAACACCCACCTTCACAGCATCGGCTCCTGCTTTAGCTAAGCGCAAAGCTCCCTCAGCAGTGGCAACATTTCCTACTATCAGCTCTAAATCTGGAAATTGTTGCTTTATCATTTTGGTCGCTTCGATAACCCCTCTGGAATGTCCATGTGCCGTATCTAGACTTACTAAATCTACACCTGCATCTACCAATGCTGAAATCCTTTCAATTAAATCCAAAGTCACACCAACTGCTGCACCAACTCTTAGTCGTCCAAATTTATCTTTACAAGCATTAGGTCTATCTCTATTTTTCAAAATATCTTTATAAGTAATCAACCCCGTCAATCTGTAACTATCATCAACTATAGGAAGTTTTTCAATTTTATATTCTTGCAATATTTCTTCCGCTTCTTTTAACCCTACCTCAACCTTAGCTGTAATAAGTTTTTCACTAGTCATTATATCTATTATAGGCTTGGTCATTTCTTTCTGAAATCTCAAATCTCTATTAGTAATAATCCCTATTAAAACTTCTTGATCGTTGACCACAGGAATTCCACCAATATTATTTTCAGACATAATTTTCTCAGCATCCCCAGCCAAAGCCCTTTCATTGAGGGTAATTGGGTCTAGTATCATCCCACTTTGGGACCGCTTAACTTTCCTTACTTCAATTGCTTGCTGGGCAATGTTCATGTTTTTATGAATCACTCCTATCCCGCCATCAAGAGCCATGGATATGGCCATGCTAGATTCTGTAACCGTATCCATCGCAGCTGAGACAAATGGAATGTTGACTTCGATATTCCTTGTTAAAAATGTTTTTATTTCGGTGTCTCGTGGGAGAATTTCAGAGTAGCCTGGCATTAGAAGCACATCATCATAGGTAAGTGCCTCAAAAATTATTCTATCTTGTTTACTTTTCATATGCAAATAAATAGGAATATTATTTGCAATGTAAAATTATTAAGATTCCACCTTAATAAAAAGATTGTTTAATTATTAATTTTACTTTTGTCTCGTGAATGACTTTCAAAGCTTATTTATCAATCAATTAAACAAAACTTCCGCCATAGAAACATCTGCCGTATTTTTCGGCTTATTAAGTGTATGGTATGCCAAAAAAGAAAAAATCTGGCTATATCCAACGGGAATTGTTAGTGTAATAATTTACATCGATTTAACCTTTCAATACAAATTATATGGTGATATGGGTATTCAAGTCTATTATCTTATCATGAGTATTTACGGATGGTACTTTTGGATAAATGGTAAAGGAGCTCAATTACCCGTTCCTATTTCAAGAAATAATAAGCAGGAAAATTTAATTGTTTTTTTGCTATTTCTAGGCTCTTTTTTATTAATCCGATTTGGACTGGAATTAACAGATAGTAATGTGCCTGTATGGGACGCGCTTACTTCTGCCCTAGCTATCGCAGGTATGTGGTTGATGGCTAGAAAAAAAATTGAACATTGGATTGCCTGGATAATAGTAGATAGTATTTCTGTTCCACTTTATATCTTTAAAGGTTTGCCTTTGACCAGCTTTCAATTCTTAATTTTTACCATACTTGCCGTATGGGGCTACTCAACATGGAATATAAAACTAAAGTTAAAAGAATCGCAATCATAGGTCCTGAGTCTACGGGTAAAAGTAAATTAGCCCAAGAATTAGCCGAATTTTATTATACTGAATGGGTTCCTGAATTTGCTAGATTTTACTTGGATCGTCTCGAAAGAGATTATCAAGAGGCAGACTTATTGGAAATTGCCAAAGCGCAACTTACTTGGGAGGACGATCGAGCAGTTTTGGCAGATAAATATCTATTTTGCGATACAAACTTAGTTGTATTGAGGATTTGGAGTCAGGACAAATATGGAAAAACAGATCCTTGGATTTTAGATCAAATTTCCCAGAGAAAATATGACTTTTATCTACTTCCCTACATTGATATCCCTTGGGAAGATGATCCGCAAAGAGAACATCCGCAAAGAAGAAAAGAATTTTTTAACATTTATTTAAACTTCCTTGAATCTAATCAACTTCCTTACGGTATTGTAATGGGCATTGAAGATGAGAGATTGGCTTGCGCTATAAAATTATTGGAAAATATTTAAAATAATATACTAATTTTGCACTATTAGGGGTGCCCTACTTTTCCATTAAGAAAAGATAAGATCGGGCTGAGATCATACCCATTGAACCTGCTCGGATAATGCCGAGAAGGGACGTATGATAACCGTATGGAGGTCCCCTCCTCCTATTTTGGTTAAATTAAAACAGTAATACAATGAGAATTTTAATATGTACTGCATTGCTTATGGTTAACTATATATCCTATGCCCAAAGAACAGTATCGGGAACCGTCTTGGATGAAAATAATGAAGGCATCCCTGGAGCCTCAATCGTTATCAAAGATCTTGATTTAGGTACCATCACCAACACAAATGGGTATTTTGAGCTGAGTGTCCCCGAACGGCAAAAGACTTTAATTGTAAGTGCTGTTGGTTACCTGACACAGCGAGTGGTCGTCGGCTCTAAATCAAAAATAATCATTAGGATGTCGATTGAGGTGAAGGAACTAGAAGCCCTGACTATTTTCGGAGATGAATACATTAACTTTTCTACTAAGGCAAATGAATTGACCCCAACTACTTATGCTAATATATCAAAAGAAAAAATAGAAGAGAGAAATCTTGGATTGGACTTACCAATATTATTAAATTTTACACCTTCTATGGTTACTACTTCAGATGCAGGAGCGGGAATTGGTTACACTGGAATGAGAATCAGAGGTAGTGATGCTACTCGTATAAATGTAACTTTAAATGGAATACCGATCAATGACTCTGAATCTCATGGTGTATATTGGGTGAATATGCCTGATCTATCCTCTTCTCTAGATGAAGTTCAAATTCAGCGTGGAGTAGGAACTTCCTCCAACGGAGCTGCTGCATTCGGCGCCACTGTTAATCTAAAATCCAGTAGTTTCTCTAAGGAGGCTTTTGCTGAACTAAATCAGACAATTGGGTCCTTTAATACACTTAAAACCAATGTAAAATTTAATACGGGGATCATTAATAATAATTTCAATTTTGAAGGTCGCTTATCTCGCATCACCTCCGATGGATACATTGACCGAGCAAAATCTGATCTTTATTCATATTTTTTTACGGGCGGGTATTACGGGGAAAAAACGACAATTAAAGCCCTCATTTTCGGAGGACAGGAGGAGGGATATCAAGCTTGGTATGGTACCCCTGAAGCCCGATTGACCGGTAATGAAACTAAACTGCAGGCAGTGATTGATAATTCAGGGGAATATAATACTAGTGAGCAAATAGATAACCTACTCAATAGTGATCGAAGATTCAATTATTATCTTTATGAAAATGAAATTGATCATTACGAGCAAGACCATAACCAAATACACTTGAATCATGCCTTCAATAATGATTTGAATCTGGCAGTTTCAGGACATTATACCCACGGAGAGGGCTACTACGAGCAATTCCGGACAAATGATAATTTAACTGATTATAAACTAGATAATATAATTGTTGGAAACGATACAATAACCCAAACGGACCTCATTCGACGGAGATGGCTAGATAATGACTTTTATGGATTTACGTATGCCTTAAATTATAACAAAGACAATCTCCTAATGACCCTCGGAGGAGGATATAATACCTATAAAGGAAAGCATTTTGGTGAGATTATATGGTCCGAATTCGCAAGTACAAGTAACATAAGAGAGCGTTATTATAAAGGATCAAGTACTAAAAATGATTTTAACGTTTTTTTAAAAACTAATTATCAACTTTCATCAAAATTAAATCTATTCGGAGATCTTCAAATACGCACCATTGGTTATGATACTGAAGGTACAGATAACGATCTCTCAAACTACCAAGTAGAGGAAAAATATACTTTTTTTAATCCAAAATTTGGATTGACTTATAGGCTCAATACTAATTTTCAGCTCTATGGATCCTTTGCAATGGCCCATAGAGAACCTGTGCGTGCTGACTTTATAGATGCACCTATCGGAGATATTCCGAGTCCTGAGCAACTTCAAAATTTTGAATTTGGATTCAAAGGTGACTTGGATAACATCCATGTAGAATCAAACTTGTATTTGATGGATTACACCAATCAGCTCATCTTAACAGGTGCCGTCAATGATGTTGGCTCATCCATCAGGGTAAATACCCCTGATAGTTATCGGGCAGGGATAGAAATGGTCTTGGCTTTGGACTTAGCTGATCGGTGGAATTGGAATCTGAATGTGGCCATGAGCAGAAATAAAATTAAAAAATTTACTGAAGTTGTTTTTGACTATGCGTTTTCTGATGATCGCTACACCGTGGAAAATGAATTTACAGATGCAGATATTGCTTTTAGCCCTAATATTGTAATAGGTAATGACATCACCTTCAGTAATCAAGGTTTCAGTGCTCAGCTACTCACTAAATTTGTAGGAGATCAATTCCTGGACAATACCTCAAATCGGAACCGGATGATTGAAAGCTATTTTATCAATGACATAAGATTATCGTATCAACTACAAATGTTAAAAATACAGAATATAGAATTAACTTTCTTGATCAACAATGTGTTAAATGTAGCCTATGAATCAAATGGGTACACCTGGGGTTATCTTTATGATGGTTCTCCTTATCAACAAAATAATTATTATCCACAATCTGGAATCAATTTCCTATCAGGTATTTCGATGAAATTCTAATGATCAATTAATGATAATAGTTGGTGTATAATTTGTATTCCAAGAGTATACTTTGTGCGCTTTTTTACCACAGGCTTTAATCGTACATAATTTTTTTCAATACGTAATCCAACTGACTATCTTTCCCTTGGATTAAATCTCGAACGTTCAATTGAACTTCCTCAGCGATTAAAATACCAATCCCTTTTTTTGAGTTTTATAATTGGTAAATTGAGTTATCTTAACTAAGAAAATTAGGATTATATTTCAGAATTTGGCAAAGTATAATTTTTGGATAACCTCCTATTTGTGTATGGTAACCCACCTATTTCCTCTCAGCTAATGTAATCCCTTGATTCTTACAGAATATAGATAAACTAGAGCCTACAGAAAAAGTTTTTCCTCCAATTATAACATATACTTTTACTTTAAACTTTTTTTTGTTTGGGATCATCATAGGTTCATTTTCATCAATTGTTGATCCCCATCCATTCTCTGTCTTATCAGAGTTTTGGTAATATTCTTCAAAAAAAGTCTCACAAGCGTACCCATTGATGGAATTTTTACTTTATTGTTCCCCTGGCAAGATATCAGTAATGACATATGAGGTAGCCTGTTGTTTAAAAGGTTTATTAGCTATATACGAGAATGCATTGATAGCATTGAAAGGATAACCCCCTCATTTTGCCTGATGCCAATTATGATATTCTTGATTTTTTGTGTTTGATATCCTTAAAAATATTTTCTAGATCAACTTGGAACCTCTCGACATCCAAGTGGAAAGAATTTAGGGTTAACAAAGTGGTATTTTCGGAGTCTATAAAATATAAAGGAGGCCCTTTTTCATTCAATGTCTTTCGTGCTAAAAATGAGTTTCGTCTAATAAATCGCTTGCCTATACTTTCAAAGGTTTCACTCTCAATAGTATTTATAATTACTTCATTCGAGTAGTTTTGTATTTGACTTTATAAGAAAGTCTAGCTCCAAATTTATAGAAATATAAAATACCAAATTCCATCTTTATTTGACGGTCTTTTTTTGTTTTATTGGATCCATCAGCAGGAGTATATCTCATAAATTTGTCTCTTAGTTCTTTCGCTTTTACCCCATCTATTAAGAGGATTTCAGAGCCACGGGAATACCAAAATCATCGGTATCAGAATACAATCCCTTATTGATGATTTTTAATAATAGCGGAAAAAATTAGACCAAAATTAGAGTTGGGGTCTCATTACAATTAAATGACCGCCTCTGACGTAATCTGTCAATTCGGTAATGGATTTGAATAAATCATTCTTGTTATCAATTGTCTTTCTTTTATTATCTTCAAAATTCGTGAACAACCCGCCCCATTTCGATTATGAGGTATAATCATATAGACTAGGATGTCCTTTTATAAAACATTTTTCAGAACAACATAATCCTGAAGTATTTGCTCTTAAGTCAATTTTGTTATCCTAAAACTGTTACTGGTAAAAACAAGAATTGTTTGTTGAATCTCGATAACATTTAGTGTGTTGTACTAGGGTGGTAAATATAGTACATTAATTCCCCCTAAATATTTTTATTTATCGCATTCCAAAAATTTTTAAAAACGTCTTTTAGTGTCAATAACAGAATACCAATTTATCTTCATCAAATAATTTAAAAAGAAGGATTAGTACGGATTATAAAACTATAAATTTTCTCCATATAGTCAAACGATTGCACAAGGCTTTTTAGTACTCTAATCTCCAAATTGAATTTTATACTTACCTATAAATTACCAATCCATAAATGTTAATTATGTATTAAATAAAGTGAGATCCACTCAGACTACAGTTCCTGGTCATAAGTTGCGGGTAGGTTTATTCTTGACGAAATCAGTAAATTTGAAATTGGCCTTCGAATGTAAAGGGACCGAAAATTTCGATAATAGCCAAATTTATTGTACAACACATGCTGAAGGATAACAAAAAAATGACTGTTCAACAAAAAATATCTTGTACAAAATAAGTCCGTAGGAGATATCACAAATTTATTTTATAAAACAAGCACTAGGATAAATCGTGGAGCATATTGGTACCTCATCTAAACATATGTTGTAGATAAAGTAGAAAACGCCGATTTAATTTAATTGGAAATAATAGGTAGCAAGCAATTAGAAATTGATTTTTACTGACTTAAACGTATTGCTAAGCACGAATTGCAGAAGCCATCCGTGCTTTTTTATTAAGATCAAAGTGTATAGCGATCTTTTCAAACCCAAGATGGCTCAACAAAGACTGAATTTGAAACGCAAAATCTTCATGAATTTCAAAATAAAGTTTCCCACTCTTTTTCAATGATTGTAAGGCATAATTAGCAATTACCTCATAAAAAATTAAAGGATGATCGTCGGATACAAAAAGAGCCAATTCAGGTTCATGTTCCACTACATGCCTTGGAATTGAGGACTTTTCAGAAATTGGTATATAGGGCGGATTACTGATAATTAAGTGATATTTATCCACATCTGGACTCCTATTTAAGATATCAATACAATTAAAATTAACATTTAAATTAAGACTATTTGCATTACGTGCTGCTATTTCTAGTGCCTTTGGCGAAAGGTCCCAGCCTGATACGTCCCATTTAGGTCTATGCATTTGGAGCGTAAGAGCTATGATCCCTGAGCCGGTACCTATATCTAAAATATTTTGAATACTATGGTCATTCTGCTCTAGGATTAAAGCGACCAACTCTTCGGTTTCTTGCCTTGGAATAAGTACAAAAGGATTGACAAAAAATGAAAGGCCAAAAAAGGTAGCCTGATTCAATATATATTGTATAGGTTCACCTTTTAATAAGCGCGTTGAGATGGGAATCAGCCGCTCCTCGGATAGAGCAATCGATTTATTTAAAAAAATATCTGCTCTAGAAAGTCCAAAAAGATGGTTAAACACAATTTGCGCAATTTTTTTTGACTCCTCAATCTCCCATTTTAATTCTAGATCATTAACAAATTGGTCATATAATACCTTACTTGAAAGACTCATTTGGAGTAAAACTAAATCAGCTCATCATAATTAAATAACATTTCGTAGAGAAAATGGCTTTTAACTGCTCAATATAGTTTGTTAATTTGCGGTATGGCCAATAAAGATGTGTTTTTTATGAAGAGAGCTTTTAAACTGGCTCTTTTAGGGATGGGCAAGGTAGCTCCTAACCCTATGGTAGGCTGTGTCATTGTGAAAAATGGAAAAATCATCGGAGAGGGATTTCATCAAGCTTACGGCTCAGCACATGCAGAGGTTAATGCCATAAACAATGCGTCTACCAAAATCGCAGGCTCCACCGTATATGTGACATTGGAACCATGCGCACATTATGGAAAAACACCCCCTTGTACGGATTTGCTCATTGCTCAAAAGGTAGCAAAAGTTGTTGTGGCTTCGAAGGATCCATTTGCAGCTGTAAACGGTATGGGGATCCAGCGCCTAAAAGAGGCCGGAATCCAAGTCGACATAAATTGTATGCAAGAAGAGGGACATCACATAAATCGCCGTTTTTTGACCTCTATATCGAAAGGTAAACCTTACATTATTTTAAAATGGGCACAAACACAAGATCATTTTGTTGCCAAAACTGATTTTAATTCCAAATGGATCAGTAATTCCCTATCCCGACAGCTTGTACACAAATGGCGAAGTGAAGAAAAAGGTATTCTTATTGGCTATAATACGGCCAAACATGATAATCCCAAATTATCTACTCGAAACTGGCACGGACCTAGTCCCACCAGAATCGTTATAGATCCAAAAAATGAATTGAATGAAACACTCCATCTTTTTGATGGGACACAAGCAACCATTGTATTTACTCAATTTCCAAAAAAAAATAGGAAAAACGTAACTTATTACAATTTTGATTCAAAAGATCACATCTCAGCTATTATGGATCAACTTCATCAATTGAAGATACAATCCCTTCTTGTTGAGGGAGGGACTCAAACGATAGAAAAATTCTTTGATTTGAACCTTTGGGATGAAGCCCGAGTTTTTACATGTCCGCAAAAATTTTTTAAGGGTATTCGCGCACCAATAATAGGAGCGCAACCTCATCACCAAATCAAGGTTTCAAATGATATTTTAACTACTTACTACAATGAGCATAACTAAAAATAATATCCGAGAAAAATTAGATCAATTTACCTCACATTGGACGCCACACATAATTGCTGAGCTTAATGGTCAAGCGGTTAAAATTGCTAAAATTAAAGGGGATTTTATTTGGCACAAACACGATGAAGAAGACGAAATGTTTTGGGTAATAAAGGGATGTATGAAAATGGAACTTCGTGATCAAACACTGATATTACATGAAGGGGATTTCACCGTTATACCCAAAGGTATTGAACACAAACCATCAGCAGAAAATGAAACTCAAATATTGATGTTTGAACCCAAAGAAACACTTAACACCGGAGATGGGCAGAGTCCATTGACCGTAAAAAATCCTCAAAAAATATAACTATGGCGAAAGGAATTATTATTGATAAATCCAAATCAAAGGAAGAAATATATCGAATCATACTTCCTCAATTAAGAGCCTTGATGGAAAATGAGAACGACCTTATAGCCAATATGGCTAATATGGCCGCCGTTTTGAAAATGTCATTTGATTTCTTTTGGGTAGGTTTTTATCTAGTAAAAAATGAAACCTTGATCCTAGGCCCTTTTCAAGGTCCAATAGCCTGTACCCGAATCCCAATGGGCAAAGGTGTTTGTGGACAAGCCTGGGAGCAAAAAAAAAACATCATCGCCCCAGATGTGTCTTTATTCCCAGGTCATATTGCTTGCAGTAGTGATACAAAATCTGAAATTGTAGTACCAAAAATAATAGAACACAGAGTTATTTTTATACTTGATATAGATAGTGATATTTTGAATTTTTTCGATGAAATAGATTCGCATTATTTACCCAAATTGATTGCACTAATTTAGAAATTAATATGTGTTCATCTGGAGAAGAAAGGATTAGATCCGTTAAAAGGTAATAGACTTTATAGGAATGGAACCCCTTAATTAAAATGTATTTTGATTTTATAATTGGCTAGACTTACATTCATTCAGATTTGTATATCAAAAAGACAATCAAATTTAGTAAGCAAGTAATAATAATTTTCACTTAAAATTTATAATCCTAACTTTTGACAGTACTTGAACTAAAATAAATTTCCTAATTTGTTGTGCTTATTTTTGCACAAAAAGTAAATAAATATAAAATTTTCAATCATCAGGAAATTGAGACATCTAAAAAGTAATTTTTCATTCTGATAATGATTTAGACGAAGTTTAACAATATTACAGGAGATTTTTTCTAACGTTGATAAATTAATCAGAAGTTCAAATGGAAGAAAATTTAACGGAGAAAAAACTTGAAATAAAATCTTTATTTTCCTCATATTCTCAAAATTTTAACCTCTTTATTATTATGCCATAGTTAATCAGATCCATCAAGAATATATATTGGAATACTAATGCGGTGTACTACCTTAGTAATCAAAATTACACGAAATTAAAATAGGAATCTATTCCTATACTAAATTAGAATTAGGAAAATTGAAAATGTAATTGCCATTCTTATTTCATCCATGCTTTATATTGCTCAATTACTATATAATAATTTGGGTATTTAGCTTAGGAAATTTCAAAAAATAAAAAAATTAAAATTGGAAAATAAAGCTAGGTTTGATTTGATTGGAATCTATAATCCAACATTTGTAACAATCGTAGCTATTATCTTATTAAGAACGATTTAAGTAATTAGAGCAGTAGCAACAACTTTAGGGGAAGAGATTGGGTGTATATTTTTTCATTCATGAACTAAGAAAAGTACTTTCCTTTACTCAAAGTAACCATTTTTATTGCAGTTATTTAAGAAACTTGACATGGGCCAACAATTATATATTCTAGCGAAAATGTAATCTTGGAATTGATTACATTTTATAAAATTAAAATTTCAATGTCGTTAATTATGATTTACAATACTTTCAAATATAAAAGCTCATAGCCAGCTGCATTCTTTATAACAGTACGTAATGTAGATATTCAAAAAATATTACCAGAATTAACAATTAAAAATGAAAGAGCGGAACATTGGCTATTCTAAAATAGAGTTATATTTTCAATTTTAACCTTAATTTTCAGAATATCCCTCTGGAGAAATGCCTTCAGGAGAATTTATGAAGAAAAACACTAAACAGATTGCAGATTAAATGGTTAATTAATTTAGTCAAGCGTAATAGGAGCAGTTCATGAGAATAAAAGTTAACTTTTATTAATGACCCTAAGTTGACAAAATCTTAAAGCAAAATGATCACCTTAAAATAAGAAATTTTGTTGTTTTCACTGTGCAATCTAAATGGGACAGAATCGCGTAAAAAAACATTTATAAATTGCCCTAAGTATCCCGTTTTAATCTAGATCGCTAGCTGGCATATATCGAACGACATAAGACCCTGCAATGAAATCATGCAAGGCTTGCTTATTTTTGGTCACTAGCGCCATTAAATAGCCTAACATAAAAATCAAGCTAGATAAGAACTTGCTCATATTCCTGACAAAACAATAAAGGAAATCAAGCCGTGCACCTTGTTGATCTACCACTTTAATTCCAAATACGAGTTTACCTAACGAGGCTTGTAAATAACTTGATTCCAAAAGCGAAAAATAAAGGGTTTGGGTAATCAATCCAGCAATAATAAGGGGTCGAACTTGGTCTATCCATAATTCTAATTCTTTGAAGAATACATCATCATAACGCTCATAAGACTCCCAATCAAAAGGTACATCCACAAAATCAAATCCTAAACTCAACAAAAAAGGTACAATGACAATGATTTGCATTAGTTGTAAAAAAAAAGCGTCAAGTATGTAAGCTAAAAGACGCCTACTGAAACTTGCATAATGGATTATTTTCACCTTAGTCACAATTACCTTAAATGAGCTATTATGGTTTCTCCGCCCGTCGTTTTATCTCCTATTTTTACATTCAACTTTGCCTCCAGAGGTAAAAAAATGTCTACCCTACTTCCAAATCTTATAAAGCCTACCTCATCGGTGGCGCTTACCTTATCATCCACTTCTTTATAAAATGCAATTCTTCTTGCAATAGCCCCAGCTATTTGACGCATAAAAACTCGCACTCCATTTGACGTTTCAAAGCAAATAGAAGTTCTTTCATTAGCGGTACTCGATTTCGGATGCCAAGCAACCAAATATTTCCCCGGATGATAACGATAATAATTTATTCTCCCTGATACAGGTGCTCGATTGATATGCACATTCAGCGGAGACATAAAAATAGATACTTGCGTCCGCTCCTCTTCGAGAAACTCATCAACCATCACTTTTTCTATGACCACTACCTTTCCCTCAGCTGGAGCAATGACTAGGTCATCTCCAACCGGAACTTGGATATTTGGTACACGAAAGAAAGCGACCACAAAAAATAAAAAAATCGCTGATATCCCTCCTAAAACTAATTTGAATATCCCCAATGGAATTAGCCATACAAGCAATAAATAAATTCCAATCACACCTATGACAAACCCAGGTATAATAGTATTCCCTTCTTTGTGTAATTTCATCTAAAATCCTCCTCTAAATGTGTAAGTCTTAGCTACTTTGTCAATGGCAATTATATAAGCTGCAATGCGTAGTGAAACATCATATTGCAATGCAGTTTCGTAGACACGATTAAATGCATCCCTCATAATCCGATCCGAACGCCTATTGACACGTTCTCCAGTCCATTTATAGCCTAATCTATTCTGGACCCACTCAAAATACGAGACAGTAACGCCCCCCGCATTTGCTAAAATATCGGGAACTGACAATATTCCCAAGTCATTTAATATTTTATCTGCTTTCGCAGAAGTTGGTCCATTGGCCCCTTCAACAATCAATTTGGCCTTGATATCTTTAGCATTTCGTACCGTAATGACATCTTCTACTGCCGCAGGCACCAAAACATCTACATCCAATAACAATAATTCATCCGCCGATATCGCTTGTGCTCCAGAAAAACCAATCAAGGACCCATTGTGTGCTTCTTGAAACACAACTGCATCAGAAATATTAATCCCATTTTCATTATAATAAGCCTGATTCACATCACTCAATGCCACAATTTTTACCCCACGTTCATCTAATAGCCGTGCCGCCCATGAACCCACATTACCAAAACCTTGGATAGCACAGGTTCCTTTAAAAGGATTTAATTTTAGTTTCTCCATTGCTGCCAGGACTGAAACCATCACGCCTCGTCCCGTAGCTTCATTACGTCCCAATGACCCTCCTAAAATAACCGGCTTACCTGTAACCACTGCATTAATAGTCATGCCATTGGAACGCGAATACTGATCCATCAGCCAAGCCATTTCTCTCGGACCCGTTCCCATATCAGGTGCGGGGATATCTCTATCTGGACCGAATATTTCTTGTAAGGCCATGGTATAAGAACGTATCAAACGTTCCATCTCCCCTGGAGACATAGATCCTGGATCACATTTAATTCCCCCCTTAGCTCCGCCGAAAGGGATATCGACGACTGCACATTTCCAAGTCATCCATGCCGCTAATGCCTTAACCTCATCAAGATTAACTTCCATGTCCATTCTGATACCTCCTTTGGATGGCCCTAATATATTAGAATGAATTACTCTATAACCCTCAAATACCTCTATTTGCCCATTGTCCATAGTAACAGGTAAGGTCACGATTACTTGCTTAGCAGGAGACTTTAAAACATTGTAAGTTTGCTGATTTAGGCCCAAATGCTCAGCGGCAATTTGGAATCTCGACATCATTGATTCAAAGGGATTTTCTTTATCCTTTATAGGAGCAGGTTCTATGTAACTCATTTATCAGACTTTGGGGTGTAAAAATCTTATTTACCGCAAAGCTAGCATTATTAATTATTTACTTCAAAGCAGCTTTAAAAAAATAACAATGAAGGGTACTGTTAAGATGAGACTATCAAAACGATCTAAAAATCCACCATGTCCAGGTATAACATCTCCTGAATCTTTAATCGACATAGTTCGCTTGAAATGGGACTCCACCAAATCCCCATAAGTCCCCGCAACTACTACAATAACCGCTACAATTAACCATTCAAATAAAGATAATTGTCCAAAGTAAATCATTGAGAAGTAGGAAAATCCCACAGCAAATAAGGTACCTCCAACACTTCCTTCCCAAGATTTTTTCGGAGAAATTCTTTCAAATAATTTGGTCTTTCCAAATGCGGTACCTGTAAAATAAGCTCCCGTATCACTTGACCAAATAATTAGCATCAGACCTAACAGTATTTTATAGGCATATTCTCCTCCATCAAAAACAATTACATTTATTAGGGAAAAAGGCAATGCCACGTAAGTGATTCCCAAATAATACAAAGCAATATTTACAAAAGGATTCTGATCTTTTCTTTTATAGAGCTTAAAAATAAATATAATTGAAGCCAGAGGAAAAATTAAAAACAAATATTTCCCATCGAGATTCCCTCTTTCAACAAAGAACGTCAATACAAACAAAAATCCTCCAATAAACACTCCAAAAAAGCGCAGAGGTAAATAGTCTTGTATTCTCACCAATCTGTAAAATTCCCATTGTGCTGCAATACAAATAACAAAGAAAATTAAAAAATAACTCCACTCACTCCACATAATAGAAGATATAATTACAGCTGCACCTAAAAAAGCAGAAAAAAGTCTTCTTTTTAATTCAAAAAATTTATTCAAAATTTATGTTTTTTTTAATAACCCTTAGGGCCTCCAACGCATATATGGAATTTACCCTTACTTCTAATTTTCCAAAATTATAGGAGCTGTCTTTTAAGTCAATAATTACAGGATTAAGGCCCTCGCCTTCAAGGATAGCTTTTACAATTTCTGCCCGATGGACGGAAGTGTCTTCAAAAACTTTTTGCCAGACCTTTCTCATTAATTGAATAAATTTTTCTAAGTATGAAAAGCAAACAGATAGTGAAAATAAAGAAAATTAAAAGAATGTAGGTATTAAAATTGATCTCCCCCCCTGATAAATCAAATGAAATTATTTTTTTTTGAAAAAAAAACATTGAAACTAAAGCAAGACCGTTATTGATAAAATGACCTAACACTGGCAAAAATAAACTACCAGACCAATAGTATAAATAACCAAAAATTGCACCTAACAACATTCGAGGGACCAAGCCATAAAATTGATTATGAAATATGGAGAACATTAATGCTGAAGCCCAAATGGCGATGTGAGGATTTTTAGTAGAGAGCCTCAGTATATTTTGTAAAACTCCCCTAAATAAAAATTCTTCTCCTACTGCAGGAATAATAGCAATCACCAAAATGCATAATAAAAAATGACCTGAATTATCAAACTCTGTTAAGAATTGAGTTAACTCAGCTAATTTCAGCTCCTGCTCTTGGACATAATATTCAAATTCACTCAAAAAAGGCGGTAACTCAAGAGCCTTATTCCACTCAATAATCACTGTATTGACTCCCGCAAATGAAATAATCAACATAACAGTTATTAATGATGCCCTAACATAATATTTAGGAGTTGTAATGAATTTTTTTAGCTCAATCTTTGCATACTTATGTACCACCCATGCTGGTGTGATAATGAAAGTTCCTACAGCTGAAACCCCTAAAAGTATCAACATCGGCATTTTAGCCTCAGGATAAGCGATGGGTTTTCCCATAATAATTATTAACGTTTGAAGGTCAAAATCATAAAAAGGAAGGAGCAGCATTAGTCCCAAAAAATTGAACATGAAAATAGCTGCCAACTCATATCCTATCAAAATAATTAGGAGCCAACCTGTAGATTTTTTATTTTGACTCTTACCAGAAAACATATTGTCCATATTTAGTCTAAATTTACAAAATAATTGGTCGTGTATTGATAAAAATTGAAAATATAGAATTGGGGAATTTCCCCCTATTATTGGCACCTATGGAAGATGTTAGTGACCCCCCGTTTAGAGCATTATGCAAAGAACATGGGGCTGATATGATGTATACTGAGTTCATTTCAGCGGAAGGATTGATTAGAGACGCGGAAAAAAGTGTTCAAAAACTAGATATTTACGACTACGAACGCCCCATTGGTATTCAAATATTTGGTGATAAAATTGAATCTATGCGAAAAGCAGCAGCCATCGCTGAAAATGCCGATCCTGAAATTATTGATATTAATTACGGGTGTCCCGTTAAAAAAGTGGCTTTTAAAGGTGCGGGTGCTGGGATTTTACTAGACTTACCTAAGATGCAAATCATGACCTCAGAAATTGTTAAAAATGTAAATAAGCCGGTAACGGTCAAAACAAGGCTGGGCTGGGATGAAAATAGTATTAAAATAGAAGAAGTCGCCATGCGTCTTCAAGATGTAGGAGTTCAGGCGTTAACAATTCATGGACGTACAAGAAAACAGATGTACAAAGGTAAGGCCGATTGGTCTCTGATTGCAAAGGTTAAAGAAAATCCCTATATCAAAATCCCTATATTTGGAAATGGTGATATTGATTCCTCTAAGAAGGCACTCTCTTTCAAAAACAAATATGGTATCGACGGTATAATGATAGGAAGAGCAGCCATCGGATATCCATGGATTTTTAATGAAATCAAACATTTTATCGCCACTGGAAATGAACTAGAACCACCGTCAATTTCCGAACGAGTCGAAGTTGCAAAAAGACATCTTAAGCTTTCTTTGGAATGGAAAGGGGAAAAATTGGGTATATTTGAAATGAGACGTCATTATACCAACTACTTCAAAAGAATCCCTGATTTCAAATCTTATCGAACACGCTTGGTTGAAGCAGGAGATCCCCAACTTCTTTTCGCTATTTTAGATGAAATCAAGTATCAATTTTCTGAAATTACCCTGGCTTAGCTTATGACTAAAAAATATCCTGCCCTCGCTTGGATTCTTTTTCTAGTTTTATCTTTGATTTGGGGGAGTTCCTTTATACTAATAAAAAAAGGACTGACTTCGCTTAATCCTGAGGAAGTAGCTACCTTGAGAATCGCATCAGCCTCTTTGGTGCTTCTACCTTTTGCTGCAAAGCGCATCAAGCAAATAAATAAAGAAAACATATTCACTTTGATATTAGTTGGCCTTATGGGTAGTTTACTTCCTTCCTTCTTTTTTGCGTTAGCTCAAACTAAATTATCAAGCTCTTTGACGGGGATTATGAATGCTCTTACTCCTTTTTTTACCATCATTATATCAGTTTTATTTTTCAAAGAAAAACCTGAAAAAAAAAATTATATTGGAGTAATATTGGGGTTCTTTGGCATTCTCCTACTTATTTCAAATAGAGAAAATGGGAATTTTTCATTCAATTATTTTGCTTTCTACGTAGTGGCGGCTACAATCTTTTATGGCATCAACGCCAATCTCATAAAACATTGTTTGAACCTCATGAAATCCCTAAGCATTGCCAGTATTTCCTTGACTATAGTAGGGCCACTAGCCATCATTTATCTTCTATTTCTTACACCATTTTTAGATCATATTCATGAGCCAAAAGTATTGGTGGCATCAAGTTATATTGTGATTTTAGGTGTATTTGGGACGGCCTTCGCCCTTATTTTATTTAATAAAATGGTTCAACTTACCAATCCTGTCTTCTCTACCTCTGTCACTTATCTAATCCCTATAATTTCTGTTTTTTGGGGTGTTATTGATGGTGAGCAAGTGAGCCTTTTACAGTTTGTCGGTATGCTGACTATTATGATCGGCATATCTATCTCAAATAGAACAAAAAGCATTAAAACCTGAAAAAAAGTTTTTTTAATGAGCAAATTAGTCTCCAGATGGTGGATCAATTCCCAACTTTTCAAGAACTAATTTAGAGACATCGTGTTTTTCACTCGCGTAAAGTAAGACATCAAAGCCTGGGCTTCCCGCGCTTAAAACTAATGAATATGAATTTTCTTCGGCAACAGCTTGTATCGCTGTTCCTATTTTTTCAACCGCAGGCTGTAATAATTGGTTTCTTTTGGTTACCAGCGATTGCTCAGCATCTGTTTGAAATTGTTGCAGAGATTCCTGCAAATTCGTCAACTCACGTTGCTTATCTGCCTTTATCAACTCATTATAACTCGCCTCGTTAGCTTGATAATCCCCTATTTTAGTCTGCAAATCTTGATACTTTGCTTTAAGCTGATTTTGTAGCTGCGTCTCATAAGCCCTCAAATCAGCCTCTATTTGCTTTGCCTCAGGTAATAAACCTAACAAATACTCTGCATTTGTATAGCCAATTTTCAATTCTTGTGCAATCGTCATGCCCATTATGAACATTGTGAAAGAACATATTAATAACTTGATTTTCATAATATATAGTAATTAAATTTTAATTAGAGGTTGCTTCATTGCTTAGCAAACCTAACTCTTCTAAAACAAAATCAGTATAATCGTGAATAGGATCCGTGTAAATCATCACAATTTCACCTGATTTATCAAAAACAATAGCCAATCTATTGCTCTTTGCAACGCGCTCTGAAGCCTCAAAAACAAGGTCTTGAACAGGTTTTATAAGCTCCTTTTTCTTTAAAAAATATAACCCTTCAGATCCAAAAATTTTTTTCTGATACTCCTTCAATTTTTGTTTTTCAACATCTATTTCATAAATACGATCTTCTTTCATACCTACAGTCAATAATACCTCCTCAGCCTTATACTTCATTTCTAGATTTTGCACTTCTTCATACATTTCCCTAATCTCTTGTTCCCAACTTTTAGCTAAAGTATTTATTTCATTTTGTGCTTCAGCGTAAGCGGGCATTTTTCCTAAAATATAATTCAAATCAATATATCCAAATTTTTGAGCGTTCCCCTTTTGTAAAATTGAAAAGAATAACAGTGTAAATATAATGGATCTAAGCATTATCTAATTTGTTGCCCAATTGAAAAGTGAAATTGCCCCCCTGAGCGCTCATTAGATCCAGGTATGGGATCAAATCCATATCCATAATCAATCCCCAACAATCCAAAAGCAGGCATGAAAATTCTTGCTCCAATACCAGCAGATCTATAAAGCTGGTAAGGATTGTAAGCTTCAAAGTTGTTCCAAGTATTCCCTCCTTCTACAAAAGTTAATAAATAAATAGTAGCCGTTGGATTTAAAGAGACCGGATATCTTAATTCCAAAATATATTTAGTGAATGCAATCCCCCCCAAAATGTTAGTTTCACTGTCATAAGGTGTTAATGATGTTGCCCGACGCGCACTTTGCTGAGGATTGGGATAACCACGTAATCCAATGACATCCGTACCTAAAATGAAATTTTGGCCCGTTAAACCATCCCCCCCCAAAACGAACCTTTCAAAAGGACCCACAGTTGCTTTATCTGAATAAGAACCAATAAATCCAAAATGAATTCGTGGTGCCAAGACAAGTTTAGGGATAATAGGTACATAATATCTAAAGTCTAAATTCCATTTGTGGTATTCGACCCATTTATACTTATTTTCTGGTAGTGCTGTTTTATAATCCAACTCATTGAATATTGAATAAGGAGGGGTTATATTCAGGCTCAATGATACATCAGAACCTCTTTGCGGATACATTGGATTATCAGATGATCTTCGTGAAACGGTAGTATTAAAAACAATACTATTGGCATCCCCAGTAGCAAAGCCCAAACTGAAGCCCTGATAGTTATACAAGGTGTATTTTGAAAAAGAAAGCGCATTGCTGATTACAAAAAAATCATCAGGCCAATTTACCCTTCTACCCAATGAAACAGAAAAACTATTAACACTCAATGAACCAATAGTTGTATTATCTCGAAAATTTAAATAACGTTGAACAGAATGATTGTAACTGATCCCAAAACTATTTGGCTTTTTCCCTCCCAACCAGGGTTCTTGAAAGCTCACAGTATAGCTCTGGAACCGTCTCCCATTAGCTTGGGCTCTAACAGACAACCGCTGACCATCTCCCATCGGTGGAAACTTATTAAGCTTTAAGGCTTCTTTGAAAGAGAAATTATTAAAACTAACCCCTAAGGTACCAACAAAGCCATAAAAACCTCCCCATCCCCCTGACAATTCTATTTGATCGCTAGGTTGTTCAACAAGTTCCCACTCAATATTAACAGTTTCATCTACCATGTTAGGTATAGGTATTGGATTCACTTTTTGAGGATCAAAATAACCCAATTGAGACAGTTCTCGCTGAGTTCTTATCAACAATTCTCTACTAAATTTTTGCCCAGGAATTGTTCGAAGTTCCCTTCGCACTACATAATCTTTAGTCTTCTCATTTCCAGAAATCAAAACTTTTTTAATGGTCGCTTGTCCACCTTCAAAAACACGCATTTCTAGATCTATGGAGTCCCCCGAAACACCAATTTCAACAGGATTAATGTTAAAAAATAGATAACCATCATCCATGTACAGAGAGCTGATATCAATTCCTGTTGGATCATAATTCAGCTTCGTCTGAATCAACTCTAAATCATAAATATCTCCTTTTTTTACACCTAATACATTCGATAATGTGGCATCATCGTATATAAAATTTCCTTCCCATTTGATATCCCTGAAATAATATTTATGCCCCTCAATAATATTAATATCAATATTCATGTGTTTATCACTGATCGCATAATTAGTATCAGACATAATGACGGCATCTCTATAGCCTTTTGAATTGAGAAAAGTAATCAATGCAGTTTTGTCATTTTCAAACTCCTCTTTAACAAATTTTGATGATTTAAAGAAATTGAGCTTAGCCACATTAGTCAACTGATCTCTGAATTGCTGAGCTGTGACAGTATCTTTGTGTGTCAAAAAATATCGGAAATTTTTAGGATTAAATAGTTTGATAACACTAACCAGAAGTTCAGATGGGAGACTAAATCTAGGCGTCTCTCCAGTCTTTTTAAACTTACTCCTCAGCTTGGTATCACTGAAGCTCTTATTACCATAAAAATTGATATCATAAATTTTAACTTTTCTACCCTTATCAACCTCAATCGCCAAAATAGCACTATTTCTCAGAACAGTATCTATTCTTTGGCTAAGTGTTACATCGGCATTAAAAAATCCTTTTGCTTCATAAAATTTTCGAATAGCTAATTCTGTATTTTTTATCACCACATCAGTAATAATCTTCCCCTTGGTAAGCTCAAGCTCATCTTCTATTTCTGTACGGTGACTTTTACTTACCCCCTCAAACTCATACCTCACTAATCTAGGCCTTTCGGAGAGCTCTATGACCAACCAAACTTGATTCCCCTCAATTTTAGATGCAAAAATAGAAATATTGCCAATGATTCCTTGCTTCCATAATTTTTTAATTGCTAAACTAATTTCATCCCCAGGAATCTTAATTTTATCACCTATTTTAAGTCCTGAAAGAGAGGTTAATGCATTATTATCAAGAAACTGAAGTCCTCTTATCTCGATATCTGCGATCTCTAATTCACGTGGGCTCGCATAATTTATCTCAATAGCAGCAGTAGATTTTTTGCGATTTTTACCAAAAATTAACTGTGCGTAGCACTTCACCGAGAGCAGACAAAGAAGTATAAAAATGTTAATTAACCTCATTTTAAATCTAGTTGCTCACTCGTTTTACCGAATCGACGCTCACGTCTATTAAAAGAATCTATCGCTAGATTTAAATGCTTTTTTCTAAAGTCTGGCCAAAGTATCTCGGTGAAAAAAAACTCCGTATATGCCAATTGCCATAATAAAAAGTTACTGATCCTCATTTCTCCACTCGTTCTAATCAGTAATGCAGGGTCAGGAATACGCTTGGTTGATAAATGGTCAGATAACAAATTTTCATCTATTGCTTCAGGTTTAATGGTACCTTTAATTACTTCACCGCAGATGGATCTACAAGCTTGAGTTAAATCCCACTTACCACTGTAATTCAAAGCCAATATCAAATTTAATCCCTTATTTCTACTCGTTACATCAATAGCCCCCAATAATTTTTTATGAACCCCCGTCGCAAGACCTTTTAAATCTCCTATCGCTGTTAAACGTATGCTGTTTTTCATCAATGTAGACAATTCCATTTCAATTGTCTTAATCAGTAGACTCATCAATCCATCAACCTCCTTTTGAGGACGTGACCAATTTTCTGTAGAGAAAGCATAGAGGGTCAAATAATCTACTCCTAATTCTGAACAGCCCTCAGTTATTTCGCGCACCGCCTGGACCCCACTTCTATGACCAAAACTACGCATTGCCCCTTTTTGTTTGGCCCAGCGCCCATTTCCATCCATAATTACGGCAATGTGTTTGGGTATTTCACGCCCATCTTGTTTCGCACTCATAAGAAAAGATTCTCTAGAAAAGCGTACAAAAATGCCACTTTTTTCAAAAACATAACAATTGATCGCAATTATTTAAATTTTTTTATTAATTATTCCTCCATTCATTGGGATCATAAGGAAAAGGACAAGGAATTTTATAAATAATAAAACTCAAGGAAATACCTGTAAAACTATACCAGTCAGTATCATTTGGATTTCCAAATTGAAAATCTTTTTGTGACAAATCTGTCTCTGAAATACCATCAATACCATCCGAAGACACCCTTCTAACACCTACCTCAAATCCCGCCATGAAACGTTTCCAAACCAAATGTTTAATCCCGATAC
Source organism: uncultured Marinoscillum sp. (assembly GCA_902605755.1). Lineage (GTDB taxonomy): Bacteria > Bacteroidota > Bacteroidia > Cytophagales > Cyclobacteriaceae > UBA4465. The sequence continues at coordinate 43,616 of CACLDR010000003.1, forward strand.
CAATAGGAATTGTTAACTGGGTATTAGTTAAGTCTTTTGTCGTAATTGACGATGATAATATAGTAAGGAATCCTAAACCAAAATAGGCATATGGACTCCATCTAACAATAGATTTTTTCTCCTTATAATTTAAAAAATCATATTCAATTACGGAGGAAAAATCGACCACCTTATGATCAAAAGAAGCGGATCTAATCGCAGCAGCAGGATCCAATGGATTTTGATCTGATCCTTTTAATCCCCCAAAGCCTAATGTTGTTTTGAGTGAAACATGATTTGAAAAATTCATTCTATTAAAAATAGTATTCCCGAATTGAATTGTAGAAAATTTGTATCCTCGAGTCATATCACCGCTGTAGTTAAATAGACCTATTCCTGTTCCAAATTCGAAAAACTGGGCTTGTACCGAACTCAGATTCAAAATAAATATAATGATGACTCCTTTTTTCAAAACATGTTAATTATTTTCCCCCTTTGATTATGATGCTACATTATTTAAACGAGCCAAACAAAATTTAATTGCGTTTATCTAAGCCCCAAGATAATTTATTTCTCAACGTTTCTATGAAACTCAGACCTCCTACCTTAATCAAATATGCTTTAAATGGGGCTTTTTTCACCTTCATCTGAATATTGTCATTCACGGTCTGTGATCGTGAATCCAATGATATTAAGAAATTATTGGTTCTACTCTCTACCTCAAAGGAAAATTCAGATGTATCTGGGACAATTAAGGGTCTGATATTCAAATTATGTGGACTTACCGGTGAAATGATGAAATTTTCATTCTCAGGCAACAATATTGGACCTCCACAACTTAAAGAATAACCTGAAGAACCTGTAGGAGTCGAAACCATGAGCCCATCTGCCCAATAGCTATTTAAAAAATCTCCATTTAAATAACTCTTGATTACAATCATTGCTGAAGAATCTTTCCTTAAAATAGAGAATTCATTTAAGGCATAATTAACCCCATTGAATAGCTCTTGGTTACTGGTAAGAATAACTAATGACCTTTTTTCAACTTCATAATTCCCTGTCAATAGTTTATCAATAGCGACCCTGATTTGATCTTGTGCTATAGAAGCCAAAAAACCTAATCTACCAGTATTAATACCTAAAATAGGTATTTCCAAAGATCCGACATGCGTCAATGTCTCTAAAAACGTACCATCACCTCCAATACTAATAAATGCATCAAATTTTTTTTGAGTCCTCTTGGGGGTATAAATCTCAAACAAAAAATCGGACAACAACACTTCATTAAGGCTCAAAAAATCTGAAGAAACAGATAATTGAATCTTTCTGGAAATTAGTTGATGAAACAAGGCCTTTACCTCCCTAAAAGAAGTTAACTTAATTTTTCTACCATGAATGGCGATATTTTTCACAAATTATATTTTTAAATAGTTCATCAGACTATCATATCGCTCTTTAGTATTCTCATGATTTACATGTGTACTAAAATATTTCTCTACTTGATAGCCACTAAACTTTAGAATTGAAATTAAATGTGAAATATCTTCTTTGTTTAGCTTAAGAGTCAGCCATATTTTATCATTGTTTTTTGGATCCATTGATATCTGACTATTGATGATTTGAGCATCACTATTTTCAATGATTCTACCAATCTCCGAAACAGAATAATCTTTGTAGTTCAAGGATAATACAATAATCCCCCCTGGTGTAAGCAATGCGGAACTCGAAGCAAACATTTTAAATGCCGAAACGGTGGGTACTACACCCAGATAGAGCCCTTGATGGTCTTTTATGGAAATCAAGGGTAAGTCAAATTCTAAGGCACATTTTATAATATCATAATAATGACTGTCTTGATCAATTTTTCCATCTTCCCCCAACAATCTAAAATCGCTTATCTTATCTCCATCACAATTAATAATGATTTTCTCCTCTAAGAAGCCAGCATAATAACCCTCAGAGACCACAACAGGTAATCGAGAACATTCAAATTCTTTCATCAATTCTAATGCCTTTGAAACCTTATCTTCGCCATTCAAAAGAGGGATATCAAAATCAATTAAATCTTTCGCCATCATAATTTATGCCTTTTTCAAAAACGATGCTACCAATTGGTTAAATTTGTTGGGTTGCTCCATCATTGGCGCATGACAGCATTCATCGATAAACTTCAAAGTGGCATTAGGAATCAATCTGTCAAATTCATGTGCAACATAAGGCGGTGTAATGGTATCATTTAACCCCCACACCAGCAGTGTAGGCACAGTCACTGCATGAAGTTCTCTGGACATATTGTTGCGTTGTGCTGATTTTGCTATAGCCACAATACTTAAACAGTTTTGGATACTTTTCATGGTATCAAAAACGTGATCCACCAATGCTTTTGTCGCTGTTTTAGGATCATAAAAGGTATACTCAGTCCGTTCTTTTATGTATTCATAATTTCCCCTTTTTGGATAGGATCCCCCCATGGAGTTTTCAAATAATCCTGAACTGCCCGTTAAAATTAAACGTTTTACCTTTTCTTTTCTTCTTAATGCATAAATGAGCCCGATATGCCCCCCCAACGAATTCCCCATCAGATTAATATGATTTAACGCTAAAAAATCAACGAAAGATTCCAAAAAATCAGTTAGAGTTTCTAGTCCTAATTTTCTTACAGGAATAGAATAAATAGGTAATACTGGGATTATTACCCTATATCCCTTTGAGAAATAATCTGATACCGCATCCCAATTACTCAGTTCCCCAATAAGTCCATGAAGTAAAATTAGCGGCTCTCCTTCCCCTTTATCTAAAAACTTAAAACCATTTTTGTCTTTTAACATAGAAAATCGATCAATCAATTACGCTTAGATTCATTTTAATTATTCTTTAACAAATCCAACATATCAAATATTTCCTTGAAATTTGGAATAAAGAATCCAATTAAATCAAAACTCTTTGGAGCGAGTGGAATAATATAATCCAAAATTATTGAATTATTTATATATTCATTTAAAAAATCAATACCGATGGAATCACTTACCCAAAATAACATGCTTAAAACAAATGAAATTTTAAAAATATTTAACCCAGCGCCTAAAATATTATCTAAAATTCCAAAAGGAGTAAAATCTAAAATCATCTTCAATGCCTTGGATAATAAATGAATCCCAAAAATTAAGATGGAAAAAATCGCAATAAATATGGCAATCGTAATCCACTCAAAATAAACACTTTCTGAAAAAAAACTTACACTGATGGGTACTGTAAACTTAATGGCCATGAAGAGCCCTAAAAAAAAGGCCATCATAGAGAAAATAGCAATCAATAGGCCTTTTTGATAGCCCTTGTAACCTGAAAACAACAACACAAAAATCAAAGGCAGATCAAGATAATTCATTCCATCAATAATGTCTTTACCAATGTTGAAAGTACTTTTCCATCTACTTTCCCAGAAAGTTCACGGCTGGCCCTTCCCATAACTTTACCTATATCTTTGGGAGAGGTCGCCCCGATCTTTGTTATAATATTTCTTACTGCCGTTTCTAGTTCGTCTTGATTGAGTTGCCGGGGAAGAAAGGCCTCAATTACCTGCAGCTCATCTCGCTCAATATCTGCTAAATCTTTTCTCCCTTGGTCTTGGTAAACCTTCAATGAATCTCTCCTTTGTTTGGCAGCCCGAGATAAAATCTTAATTTCAGCTTCCTTATTTAAAGTGATTGCCGCCCCTTTCTCAGTTTCTGCAATTAAAATCATAGATTTTATTGCTCTTAACGCTCTTAAGCGGTCTTTATTTTTTTGAAGCATAGCCGTTTTAATTTCCTGTTCTATTTTTAATTTTAAACTCATAAAAAAATTATTTTTATAACTCAATAAATTATTGTTTCGATGACCAAACTTAGTGTAAACATTAACAAAATTGCAACATTACGTAACGCAAGAGGATTAAGTAACCCAAATGTCATCCAAATGGCTCAGGACTGTGAACGATTTGGGGCGGATGGTATCACCATTCATCCTCGACCTGATGAAAGACACATTACTACACAAGATGCTTATGATTTATCTCGCATAATTACCACTGAATATAATATTGAGGGCTATCCAGATGCCCGATTTATTAAACTTATCCAAGACCTAAAGCCTGATCAAGTAACCTTAGTCCCTGACCCCCCAGATGTCCTTACTTCCAATAAGGGTTGGGATACGATTAAAAACAAAGACTTTCTGATTGAAATTATTCAGGAACTACGCTTATCTGGTGCACGAATTTCCATTTTTTGTAACCCCGACATCTTAATGGTGGAAGGTGCTGCACAAATCACCGCTGAAAGAATTGAACTTTATACCGGAAAATATGCCAATGATTTCACACAAAATCCAAAAAAAGCCCTTGGCTCATTTATTACAGCCGCAGGAGTGGCAAAAAAAATAGGGCTCGATGTCAATGCTGGACATGATTTGAATTTACAGAATCTAAAATATCTCAAAAAGGGTATCCCTTTTTTAGCAGAGGTCTCTATTGGACACGCCTTAATTTGCGATTCCCTATATTATGGGATCGAAAATACAATTCAAATGTACAAGCGACAACTTCAATGAAACTTCATTTTAAAAAATATGGAACAGGTCCAACACTGATAATTTTACATGGAGTATTTGGATCCTCGGACAACTGGAAAACCCTTGCCAACCAATTGAAAAATACGTTCAGAGTTTATTTAGTAGACCAAAGAAATCATGGCTTATCTCCGCACAGTGATGAATTCAATTATCAAGTCATGACCGATGATCTCAAGGAATTATTATATGATGAAAAGATAGAAAAATGCATCCTATTGGGACATTCTATGGGCGGTAAAACGGCCATGAACTTTGCCGTTCAATTCCCCGAGAAAATTATAAAGCTCATTATTGTTGATATTGCGCCTAAAAAGTATCCCCCACATCATCAAAATATTTTAAATGGGATTCGTTCTCTAATCCTACCTGAGTTAAATACCCGAAAAGAGGCTGATGATTTACTTTCGAAAACCATAAAGGAACCTGGAATCAGACAATTTATTTTAAAAAATTTAAGTCGAAACCCTAAGGGCTTATTTTATTGGAAAATAAATTGTAAAGCTATCGAAGATAATATGGAAGCCATTGGAGCTCCCCTTTTATCACATGCTCTCTTCGCTGGCGAAGTATTATTTATTCGAGGTGCAAATTCAAACTATATATTAAGTGAAGATAAGACATTGTTAAAAAAACATTTCCCAAAGTTCAATTTAATTACCATTCAAAAGGCAGGGCATTGGGTTCACGCCGAGCAACCCACCGCAGTCTTAATGATAATTTATAAATTTCTAAAATATGGAAAAAGGTAAACTATATTTAATCCCCACCTATTTATCAAGTACCAATAATGAAGATAATATCACTAATAACGTCAAAAATACTATCCAAAAGACATCTTATTACTTAGTTGAAAATGTCCGAACGGCGCGCCGATATATTGCTTCTCTAAAATTAGGATTAGATATAGATAAACTCCATTTTAATCTTATAGATAAACGTTTTAATAAACATGATTTACCTAAACTCCTCAATCCTTTGTTAGCTGGAGAAAACATAGGCATCTTGTCTGAAGTGGGTCTACCCGCCATCGCTGATCCTGGTAATCTTGCTGTGAGATATGCTCATCAACAAGAAATTGAAGTGGTTTGCTTAGAAGGTGCCTCATCGATTATTTTGGGAATCGTGTCCAGTGGTCTTAATGGACAACAATTTACATTTCATGGATATCTCCCAATAAATCCCATACTTCTCGAAAAAAAGGTCAAAACTATGGAGCAGACTGCACTAAGAAGTGGCTACAGCCAAATCTTTATAGAAACCCCTCATCGCAATCAAAAACTATTGACTGCCTTATGTAAAATTCTTAAGCCCTATACGGTTTTGGCTATCGGAGCAGATTTGACAGGTCAAGAACAATACATATGTTCTAAAAAGATAAATGCCTGGAAAAAAGCAAATTTCAAAATAGATAAAATCCCCTGTATTTTTTCAATAGGGTTTTATTAAAGAATGAGTCCTTATTTCAAAAAAAAAACTACTTTCGCAATAGTAATCTAACTTTGAAGTTTAATTTGTATTATTATGCCTTATTTATTTACCTCTGAATCAGTATCAGAGGGACATCCAGATAAAGTAGCAGATCAAGTTTCGGATGCGTTGATTGACCATTTTATCGCGTTTGATAAAGATTCGAAAGTAGCTTGTGAAACCCTGGTTACTACAGGTTTGGTTATACTAGCCGGAGAAGTTAAGTCCAACGCTTACCTCGACGTTCAAGAAATAGCCAGAAACGTTATTGAAAGAATTGGGTATACCAAAAGTGAATACCAATTTGACTCCAAATCTTGTGCAGTTATTTCTGCTATTCATGAGCAATCGGCAGACATCAATCGTGGAATAGATCGCTCATCCCCTGAGGAGCAAGGTGCAGGAGATCAAGGGATGATGTTTGGATATGCTTCCAAAGAAACAGAAAATTTAATGCCCTTGGCATTGGAACTTTCTAATAGGATTCTAATTGAACTTGCAGCTTTACGAAGGGAGAATAATGAAATAAAATATTTGCGCCCAGATGCCAAATCACAAGTAACCATTGAGTATGATGATGACAATAAGCCCATAAAAATAACGACCATTGTAATTTCTACCCAGCATGATGAATTTGATACGGATGATACCACAATGTTAGCTAAAATTAAAACTGATATTATCAATATCTTGATCCCTAAAGTCAAAAGAAAATTAAATGATAAACTTCAAAGTTTGTTCAATAATGAGATTTCTTATCACATCAATCCTACCGGTAAGTTTGTAATTGGAGGTCCTCACGGAGATACTGGATTGACTGGAAGAAAAATTATTGTAGATACTTATGGGGGTAAAGGCGCACACGGAGGAGGTGCATTCTCTGGAAAAGACCCCTCCAAAGTTGATCGATCTGCAGCATATGCTACCCGACACATTGCTAAAAATTTAGTTGCAGCAGGGGTCTGCGATGAAGTGTTGGTACAAGTTTCGTATGCCATTGGTGTAGTAGAGCCTATGGGCATATATGTAAATACCTATGAAACCGCCAATGTAGATTTTACAGATGGAGAAATTGCCAAGAAAATTGAAAAATTGTTCGATATGCGCCCTATGGCCATAGAGAGAAGGCTAAAACTAAGGACTCCAATTTACTCAGAAACTGCAGCCTATGGTCACATGGGTAGGGCATCGGAATTAAAAACTATAACCTTCAAATCTGCAAATCAAGAGGTTACACATAAGGTAGAGACCTTTACATGGGAAAAACTAGATTATGTCAAAAAGGTAAAAGATGCTTTTCGACTTAATTGAGAATTAAAAACATAAAAAAGGTCGATTAATAATCTCTTTTTAATCTAAAAAGCTTTTTGCACATCGAATTGCAGTATTTCAACATTATTGCTGTATTTGTATAGTGAATACTACAAATAATGTATGAAATGTTACATAATAATGTTAAGATACTAAAAATCACGTGGTCCGATTTTGGAACGCTATTTCCTTCATATTTTTCATACTTAATTTTTTTAATCCTTAAAAAGTAAAGAAGTTATGAGAAAATTCAATGAAAACTCCGTGGGTGTCCGATTCTTTCCTAAACCAATACCGTGGAAATGACTTGATTGAAAAAATTTAGGAGGAACTCGAAATAGTAAAAGATTGGGATAAATCATCAACGCTAAAAAAGGAGGTGAGCCATGGATGATCTAGTAACTATTACTTGCGACAACTGCGGAATGTCAAAGGACTACAACGAGGGTGAGCAGTTTACTGATGGGATATTCTATGCTGGGTATCTTCCTTTGCCTTTTATACCTTTAAGGCCAAATTGGAAGCCGGTCAATGACGGCCTATCCATTCACTTAATTTAAGAACATAAATCAATATATCTATGATAATCGAATTCCACTCAGCAATGAAAAGACTTAGAAAAATATACGTTTGGACATTCCTGCTAGCAATTTGCTCAATCGGGTTGAGTTGTCAGCAAAGACCCGCGGAACTCAATGAGTCGACAGATCAGCAAGCAGAATTGAACCCAGAAGACACCAAGGTCATCAAACAGTTCTTTGACGAAGCGCTAAGCTCTAGAGAGACCTACAAAATACTTGATCATCTAAGTAACAAGATAGGGCATCGCTTAAGTGGTTCTGAAGGCGCTGCAAATGCGGTAGAATGGACGGAAAAGCTCATGATCGAATACGGATTTGATACGGTGTATAAACAAGACCTTTTTGTTCCTAATTGGAAACGGGGAGATAAAGAAGTTGCTCGTATTAAGGACTCCAATGAGGAATTAGCAGTTCTGGCTCTTGGTATGTCAGTGGCTACACCCGAGGAGGGCCTTACAGCAGAAATTATTGAAGTTCAAAGTTTGGGCGAGGTTGAGGCTTTGGGTAGAAGACAGATCGAAGGTAAGATCGTGTTCTACAACCGGCCAACGGATCAACGTCAGATACAAACAGGTGCTGCATATGGGGGTGCCGTTGATCAGCGCTCGGCTGGTCCATCAATGGCGGCAAAATACGGCGCAGTAGGTGTGGTGATTCGCTCGGTAGGGACTGGTTTTGACGATGTCCCACATACCGGGGTAACTAGCTATAAGGATAGCATTCCGAAAATACCAGCTGCTGCTTTAGGAGTTCTTTCTGCAGATCGATTGACAAGAGCATTAAAAGAAAACCCGAATATTAAACTCTTCTTGAAAATGAACTGCCAAACACTGGAAGATGCGCCTTCTCATAACGTGATAGGGGAAATCAGAGGATCAGAATTCCCAAATGAAATCATCACCATTGGCGGACATCTTGATTCTTGGGACGTAGGGCAGGGTGCACACGATGACGGTTCGGGCTGTATGCAGTCCATTCAGGTTTTGAGATTGTTCCAGAAATACGGCATTAGACCAAAGCGTACTGTACGAGTAGTCATGTTCATGAACGAAGAGAATGGAACCCGAGGCGGTCAAAAGTATGCTGAGCTGGCAGAAAAGAACCAGGAAAATCACCTCATTGCTCTTGAGAGTGATGCCGGGGCCTTTTCACCCCGGGGTTTTGGTGTTACGGCAGAAGATGCTACTATCAAAAAATTCAGATCCTGGCTGCCACATTTTAATCAGAACACGGTCAGTTATTTTAAAAAAGGTGGTGGCGGAGTAGACATAGGTCCCCTGCACAGAACACTTGGTACACCTACTATTGGTCTCATAGTAGATTCCCAACGCATGTTTGACCTTCACCATTCTCCAAATGATATTTTTGCTACAGTGCATCCGCGTGAGCTCGAATTAGGAACGGCCTCTATAGCTGGCTTGATCTACCTAATCGACAAATATGGTTTATAGACTAAGCTAAACAATGCGTATAAAAATCTCTTTAACACTCTTGTTGGTTGCTGTTTCCCCTGCTCAATTAAGTGCTCATGAACTATACTTGAGCATCACAAACATTCAACATCAACGGGACGATCAAAAACTATCGATTCAAGTCAGGCTCTTTGTCAATGATCTGGAAGAATCGATTCTGCAGCAAAAGAGAGTCCAATTGGGTCTGTGGAAAAACACCCCAATTGATAATGCTCAAGACTACGTAGAGGAATATATCTGTTCCAGGCTCTTGATTTATATAAATGAACTTCCAGTCCCTCTCGACTTTATTGGACTACAAATCCAAAGTGCAGAAATTGTTGAAGACCATGTAATCATTTGCGAACTAGAAGCTTATGGTATAAGTGAAATTAGCTCTATCCGGATAAGCAATAGTCTATTGATTGAAATAATAGATGATCAGGTGAACATCGTGAACATTCTCGCGAATGAAAGCAGGAAAACGATTAACCTGAATAAACGTATTCAGGACGAGCATATAGTTTTTATAACTGCCCCTGCTAAATGCGAGTAGGATGGCAGATGATAAGGACTTAGTGTCTTGTCATGACTGCTTAAACCATAGGTCTGGATCTCCTGGTTCACACAGAACTGATGATCCTAGCCAATCAAAAGGACTTAAAATGAGAGTCCTTTTGATGACCATTTTAACCGATTACATAACAACCAAAAGTAAGGAAAAAAGGAATCAAGAAATGTAAGTACTCTAGTTGTAACAACAAGATAAAAGAGCACAAGAGAATTATGTTTTGTTCGAGGAAATGTTACACCCTCCACAACAAAGTCATCAAGATAAAAAAGTGTGCTCTGGAGTCTTGTCATAATACGTTTGAGGTGATCAATGGAGCCAAGCAATTTTGTTCCATAGAGTGTCGTAAAAAGAAGGCATCTGAACCAAGGGATAGACCCAGCGTAGCCTCCATTAAAAAGGCTTATGACTACGACTATTTTTTCGTGTTTCCCACTAGTATCAAGGATTGTATTTCGTCACCTAATCCATCTAGGTATTCTAAGAAGAAGAGATCTTCATTGAAGGAAAAAGACGAGGAGGTTTTTTCTGAGAGTGAAAATATTTCTATATTACAGGAGGTTTCAAGGGCTGGTTAGGCAAGGTGAATAATTTGGTACGTTTTTGGTACGCTGTTAAAAAAAAATCAAAAAAAGCCTTTTAAAGTCCCTAGAGTCTTTTTTAATGTTGTGATACTTTTTAATCTAAAGTGTTCGTTTAATTTCACGCTCTTCAAAACCTTCAATTATATCTCCAACTTTGATGTCATTAAAATTTTTAATACTTATTCCACATTCATAATTTTTCTTTACCTCTTGCACGTCTTCTTTGAAACGTTTTAATTGATTAATACTGCCTGAATAAGTAACAATTCCTTCTCGGATAAGCCTTACCTGATTACTTCGCTTTACGAACCCTTCAGTCACATAACATCCCGCTACCATTCCTACCTTAGAAATTTTAAACACCTCACGAATTTCAATATTTCCTGTAATAAATTCCTCAACAGTCGGTGCCAACATACCCTCCATGGCATCTTTAACATCGTTGATGGCATCATAAATAATTGAATACAATCTTATCTCAATCTCCTCATTTTCAGCAGTTTTTCTTGCTGAACTGGAAGGACGTACTTGGAAGCCAACAATAACTGCGTCAGAGGCAGACGCTAAAAGTACATCCGATTCAGAGATTTGTCCCACACCTTTATGAATAATATTCACCTGCACTTCATCGGTAGATAACTTTAATAGAGAATCTGCCAAAGCCTCTATGGAACCATCCACATCCCCTTTTACGATTATATTAAGTTCTTTGAAAGAGCCAATCGCTAATCTTCTACCAATTTCATCCAGGGTAATGTGCTTTTTAGCTCTAACGGACTGCTCTCGCTGAATAACTTCTCGCTTATTAGCAATTTCTCTTGCTTCACGATCTGACTCCATGACATTGAATCTATCTCCAGCTTGAGGAGCACCATCCAAACCAAGTACGACTGTTGGAGTCGCTGGACCCACCTCTTTTAACTTCTTCCCTCGATGATCAAACATTGCTTTGACCTTTCCAAAATAGGAGCCCGCAAGCATCACGTCACCGATACGCAAGGTTCCCGCCTGAACCATCAAAGTGGTCACATAACCACGCCCTTTATCCAAACTTGCCTCAATGACACTGCCAACCGCAGCCTTTTCAGGGTTAGCTGTTAACTCAAGTAACTCCGCCTCTAACAATACTTTTTCCAATAATTCATCAATCCCTTCTCCTGTTTTGGCCGATAATGATTGACATTGATATTTTCCTCCCCAATCTTCCACCAAAATGTTGATAGCCGAAAGTTCTTCTTTAATCTTATCCGCATTCGCCGTGGGCCTATCGATCTTGTTTATCGCGATGACAATCGGTACACCTGCCACCTGAGCGTGATTTAAGGCTTCTTTAGTCTGGGGCATGACTGCATCGTCAGCCGCAATTACTACAATTACGATATCTGTAATTTTTGCCCCCCTAGCCCGCATAGCCGTAAAAGCTTCGTGTCCAGGTGTGTCTAAAAATGCAATTTTTTTCCCCTGATTGGTCATCACATCATAAGCCCCAATATGCTGTGTGATACCTCCCGCTTCGCCTTCAGTAACCTTGGACTCTCTAATGTAATCAAGTAAGGAAGTCTTGCCATGATCGACGTGTCCCATGATAGTAACAATGGGCGCACGTTCTATTAAGTTTTCAGCGATATCTTCCTCTTCAACAATATCGATGCCTTCTTCGGTCGAAGTAAAAGTCACCTCAAATCCAAATTCATCCGCAATGACTGTAATGGTCTCTGCATCCAAGCGCTGATTAATGGAAACAAATAGTCCTAAATTCATACATGATGAAATCACATCATTAACTGAAACATCCATCAACGAAGCCAAATCATTAGCAGAGATAAACTCAGTTAACTTGAGTATCTTGGCATCTTCGGCCTCTTGAATGATCTGTTCTTCCACTGCCTCAGCTTTGGCAGATCTCTTATCTTTTCTATATTTCGAGCGATTAGCTGTGGCCGCTTTGTTCCCACCACCACTGAGTTTAGCGAGTGTTGCTTTAATCTTATCTTGAATCTCCTTATCTGTGAGCTCCTCAGTCTTTTTAATATCTTTACCTCTCGATCGACCAGTGTCTGATAATCCCTTCGGTTTTTGCCCCATGGGAGGGCGCTGACTGGATGAAGTTTTCGACTGAATCCTCTTTCGAGGTCTTTTCTTTCTATCTTTATGTTCATCCGATGAGGCAATAGGTTTTTTCTTCTCGGCGGGCAACTCAATTTTACCTAATACTTTAAGTCCTTTTAAGGAATCTGCTTTGGCCTTTATCGTCCCTTCTTTTGGGAAATTCCCCTCTACCTGATTGTCAGTTTCTGAAGTAATATCTGTTGGCTTCCCAAAGTCATCTTCTGGTATGATTGTATCATCCGGAACTACTGTATTTTTCGAAATATCTTCGGGAGCTTGATCAACCTCTTGGTGCCGAACAGTCCCTTTTGGCACTGCCAACTCAGTGGAGGATTCAAGCCCAGGTGCTTCTGCATCCACATTTAAGGTTTCTTTAACCTCTTCCGACTTCTCTCTTGATTGCGAATCTTTAACTTTTGATATTTTTTCGAAATTCTTAGTCTCACTTTTTTTCGCCTCAAGATCCAATTTTCCGACTACTTTAGTACCTTTTAATTTAGGTTTTGGTATAAGCTCATCCTCCCTTTTGAGTACTTCTTCATTATCAGGCTTTCCAATATTATCTGTAATTAAAACAAGATCCTCTTCTTTTGAAGAAATTTCTACAGATGGACTCGGCTCCTTAATAATCAGATCATTTGAATGTTTACTACCAATGGTCAAACTAGAAGCCTCCTCCTTATCTATTACCGAAGAGGCATATTCTTTGGATAAAAGCTCAAATTGTTCATTTGTTATTTTAGAATTAGGACTGCTGTCCACTTCATGACCCTTACCCTTGAGGAAATCAAGTATAGTAGTGCTACCTACGTTTAGTTTTCTGGCAACTTGACTCAATCTATGCATCTATTCGTCTGCTCCTTAATTTTTTATTCAAATTCTTGGGTGAGTACACTCAATACATTATCTACCGTCTCCTCTTCAAGATCTGTTCTTCTGACCATATCTTCACGACCCAATCTTAATACACTCTTTGCAGTATCTAATCCTATTTTTTTCAACTCGTCAATGACCCAGCCCTCAATTTCATCTGAAAATTCATCTAAATCAACATCTTCCTCCTCTACCGCATCGAGTTCTCTGAAAACATCTATTTCATATTCCACCAAACGACTGGCTAATTTAATATTTTGGCCTCCTTTTCCTATGGCTAAAGATACCTGATCTGGCTTAAGATAAACAGAAACACGTTTTTGAGACTCATCTATTTTCATATTCAAAATTTTAGCCGGACTTAAAGCTCTTGAAATATATAATTCCAGATTATCCGTGAAATTAATAACATCAATATTTTCATTTTGTAATTCTCTTACAATGGAGTGGATACGTGAGCCTTTCATACCTACACAAGCACCTACCGGATCTATTCTGTCGTCATAAGACTCTACAGAAACCTTGGCCCTTTCTCCTGGCTCTCTAACTACTTTTTTTATCGTAATCAATCCATCATAAACCTCCGGTACTTCACTTTCAAACAATCTTTCCAAAAATGTGGGAGAAGTTCTCGACAATATAATCCTTGGATTTCCATTATGCATTTCAACACGATGTACAATGGCACGGGCTGAATCCCCTTTACGGTAACGATCTTTAGGGATTTGATCTGACTTGGGTATATTAAGTTCATTCCCTTCACCATCAATAAGCAATACTTCTCTGCTCATGGTTTGATAAACTTCGCCAGTGATTATTTCCCCAACCAACTCTTTGTATTTTTGAAAAAGAATGTCCTTTTCTAAATCTTTGATTTTTTGAATCAATGTTTGACGAGCAGTCATTACTGCTCTCCTACCAAAATCTATAAGTTTTATCTCTTCAGCTACCTCTTCTCCAATCTCAAAATCTGGTTCAATCTTTATTGCGTCGGAGAAGCAGATTTTATCATGATCCCAAATATCCTCAGAATTGTCGTCAACTATTTCTCTAAATCGCCAAATTTCCAGATCCCCTTTATCGGTATTTATAATAATATCAAAGTTATCATCATCTTTGTATTTTTTCCTGATCATAGTCCTAAATACATCCTCTAGGATTCTAATCATAGTTGGCCGATCTATGTTTTTATTTCTGGCAAAATCGGCAAATGAATCAATTAATATTCCTGCTTCCATTTTTTAGTTAAATGATATTAATACTTTCGCTTTTTTTATTTTATCTAAAAATATAATTTCTACTCGCTCCTTCAA